>JBKJND010000384.1:0-7548 GCA_046596095.1 Ahniellaceae bacterium
ACCGTGGATGGCGAATCCATACGCGATCTGTTGAACGAGCGTCGTGAGCAGCTCGGCTTCGATCATGCCGCGGTGCTTGACCGCACGGGGCGACTCGTTGTCGACACCAGCAGGATCGTGCAGGGCACCCGCGATGTGTCGAAGCTGCCAGGCGTCGCCGACGCAATCCGGGATCTCGCGCCCAAGTCCGCGATATGGATCGACGAGGGGCGCGCATTGCTGGTTGCGATCGTGCCTTTGCTTGCCGGCCAGACGCTCGAAGCATTCCTTGTCACCGGAATGGCCATCGACGAGGAAGTGGCGCGCGAAATCGCAAAGGCCAGTCGCACCGATCTGGTGTACGTCGTGCCCGCCGGTCCGAACCAATACACGGCGGTCGCCAGCACGCTGGATCTGGCGCAGACACAGCAGCTGGTGGCCAGTCTTGGCGAGCGGCATGCGGAGTTCAAGGCTGCCGCCAGCAGGGCCGCGACCGAGTTGAACAAGATAACGATTGGCGGACAGGTCTGGCGCGCCAGAGTGTCGTACTTCGGCGATCCAGCGAACGACGCGCTGCAGGTTGCGTTGGTGTCGCCGGATCAGCAGCGCGTAGTTGCGAGCGGACTTACCAACACCATGCTCTGGTCGGGAGGCGCCGCCGTTCTGTTGCTCATGCTGGTTCCGCTGGCGATCTCTCGCACCGTGTTGCGTCCGCTCAACCAGCTGGCGGACGGCGCCGACAGAGCCGGTCGCGGCGAACTGCCGCAGCCCATTCGTGTGGTCGGTTCCGGAGAAATTGCGCGGCTCGGGCGCAGCTTCAATCGATTGCTCGCGGACCTTCGCGAGCAGCGCGATGTGGAGAACTACATCGCGGAGCTGTGGCAACTACGCAGCGATTCCGGTGTGCGGCGCGACGACACCTCACCTACTACGCTCGCAGTTCAGCATTCCAATCTCGTGCCAGAGAGCTTGTTCGGCGGACGTTATGAAATCGCCGAGCGCGTGGCATCCGGCGGCATGGGCGTGGTCTATCGCGCGTACGACCGCGAGTTGCGGGAAACAGTGGCGTTGAAGACGCTGAGCGCCGCTGCCCAGGCGGATCCAGGTCTGATTGAGCATCTCAAGTCGGAAATCCGCACGGCGCGCCGCATCACCCACACCAACGTGGTGCGAACCTTCGACTTTGGCCAGGCCGAGGGAATCTCTTTCATCTCGATGGAATTCCTGCACGGCATGACGCTGCGCGAAGCGCTGCTGCGCACCGGTCGCGTGCGCCTTTATGCGGGCCTGCGTATCGCGCGCCAGATTTGTGCGGGCCTTGGCGCCGCGCATAAATGCGGCGTGTTGCATCGCGATCTGAAGCCGAGCAACGTCATGCTTGCGCTCAACGGCACCGCCAAGATCATGGACTTCGGAATTTCACGCCCGAGCAGCGGGCGCGTCGATGCACGTCATCGCGAGTCCACGTTTGCCGGCACGCCGACCTACGCGTCGCCCGAGCAGTTGCAAGGCCGCGACGCGAGCGAAGCATCGGACATTTACTCGCTCGGCGTCATGTTCAGCGAAATGTTCACGGGCAATCTGCCGATCGAGGGCAAAGACACTTTCGAGATTGCGATCGGGCACGTCGAACGGCCCCCGATACACCCGTCGGTATTCTGGCCCGAGATTCCGCCGCTGCTGGAAGCTCTGATCCTGCGCTGTCTCGAAAAAGATCCTTCCAACCGTTATCCGAATATGGATGCCTTGCGTGATGACCTTGAACGCTGCCGGACGTAACTTTGTCGCTGCTGTGGCGATATTGCTGGGTTGCGCTACCGACGCGGCGCATGCCGCCGGCACCCGCCAACTAGCCACCGGTGGCGCGACCCAGATCGAAGGCAGTGCAGGCAGCGGTCTGGTCCCCTGGGCGGTCATTGGCGGCTACTCGACGCGCGAGGAGATTTCCGCCAATGCGTTCGTTACCAGGCTTGAGACCGATGACTTCGGATTCAGCGCGGGTGGCGTTGCAATCGGCATCAACAACCGGGTCGAGTTTTCGCTGGCTCGCCAACAACTCGATCTCGACACGCTGGGCGAAATGGCAGGGATCCCTGACTCCTTGCGTCAGGATATTCTCGGCGTCAAGGTCCGCCTCGCGGGCGACGTGATCTATTCGCGCTGGCCGCAGATTGCGCTCGGCGTGCAGTACAAACGCATGCGCGATTTCGATTTGCCGCAAGCGTTGGGCGCGGCCGAAGACGACGGCGTGGACGTGTATCTCAGTGCCACCAAAGTTTTTCTGGGCGGCGTTGCCGACTACAACACGTTCGTCACTGCGACCGTGCGCTCGACCGACGCCAATGAAACCGGCCTGCTGGGTTTCGGGGGTCCGGGCGAAGGGCGCAGCCTCGAATTCGAGACAGCGTTAGGCGTGCTGCTGAGCCGCCGGATTGCAGTCGGTGGGGAGTACCGGACCAAGTCCAGTCATCTCGATGCGTTTGGCGAGGATGATTGGAAATCCCTGTTCGTCGCCTGGTTCCCGAATCGCAATGTCTCGGTGGTGCTGGCGTGGGTTGATCTCGGCACCGTCGCCGGATTGTCGGGTCAGAGCGGTGCATACCTATCGGTGGTTGGAGGCTTTTGATGATTGCGAAGCGTTGGTTCGGTGCGCGCCTGCTGGCAGTCGTATGCAGCGTTTTCGTTGCCGGTTGCGTCGCTAACGGTGCGCGCAGCGGCGACAGTCTTTACGTGGCCTTGGGTCAGAAACCCGGGATCGAGAGGCTCGTCGATGCACTACTGGACCGTTGCTACTCCGACCGGCGCATCGCGTTCCTGTTCAAGGATGCCGATCGTCCCGACCTCACGCGACTCATCAACGAGCAGTTCTGCGCCGAGTCGGGCGGCCCTTGCGTATACACCGGCCGCAGCATGACCGAGGCGCACAGCGGACTGTCGCTGAAGCAAAAGGAATTCGATGCGTTCGTTGAGGACCTGATTCTCGGCATGGAGGACGTCGGCTTGCCCTATCGCACGCAGAATCGGATGCTCGCGATCTTCGCGCCGATGCGCCCCGACGTCATCGACCAATAGTTGCCGAGCGTCAGCGATCTGGAAGCAGGCAGGGCGCCTTCAAGCCCGCGCTAGTTGCGCCAACAGCCTCGCAGCTCACGCGTCGTCGCGCCAGTAGCGATCCATCTGCAGGAACGTGAAGGACGCCGACCAGGTGATGAGCATGAGCCCGGTCAGTGCCTCGGTGCCGGCAAGCAGGCGCATGGGGCCGTGCGGGACGAGATCGCCGTAGCCGAGCGTGGTGAACGATGCGGCGGAAAAATAAATGCGGTCGAGCCAGGTGACCAGGCCTGTCGCCATTGCGATCTGGCCCGTCGCGGGGAACAGGCTGAGCAGCGTGTAGGCGAATCCGAAAATCCAGATCTCCACGACGTGCAGGCCGAGCATCGCGAAGATGCCGGTGAGCACATGCCAGCGCCCTAGCTCGCCGCGCCGCGCGCGATGCTGCCGCGACAACAGGTTCAAACCCTCGTAATGCAGCGCCACACAAATGCCGACCGTCAGCAGCGTGACGAGCACTACGAAAGCGTGCGCGAGTTCCAGCGAGGGTTGGATCGACATACCTGGAACCCTACCTCAACCTCTCGCGCTCCACGCACTCTTTCGAACATCGTACGGCAGATCGAGACCGTCACTCAGACCTCGAGATGCTCAGGGCAACGCCCGCACCGCTGCTTAGAGGCCGGGAAGCATGCGCCCGCGCGACGCCGCGTCATCGCTCTCGGCCACGATTCATGGTGAGCTCTGGCGATCATCTGATGCGGTCAGAAGTTTGGTGAGCAGGCCCAATTGTTCCTGCTGTTTCGCCAGCAACAATGCAAACTGTTCGTTGCGGAACTGGTCGATTTTTTCGTGCAGCGCCATGATCTCGATTTCCGCTTTCAAATTCACTTCATAGTCGTGAGCCGCATCCAGGCGATCTTTTACCGACTGCCGGTTCTGACTCATCATGATCACAGGCGCCTGGATCGCGGCCAGCATGGAAAGCAGCAGGTTGAGGAAAATGAAAGGGTAAGGGTCGAACGCCTTGTGCAAGAGCACGGTGTTGATCGCGACCCAGACCAACAGCACCGCGCCGAAGGCAAGGATGAACGTCCAAGATCCACCGAACAGCGCCACCTTGTCGGCCAGCCGCTGCCCGAACGTGAGCTCTTGCGAAAACGACTGGTTGGTGTTCCTGCTGACCAGCTTGCGTTGCGCGGCCCGCTGCAGCACCTGGCGCTCGATCTCGCCAAGCTCGCTGAACGTCTTGCCAAACCAACGATGAGACAGGGATTCATGCGGAAGGTCGTGTGCCATGGCCGGGCTCCAGTGGTCATATTTTGGAAGACCCTGAAAGCGTGTCACGTCTGATCACGACCTGCACTGCACCGCACGCACGATGAGCGGCGCGGTGGTCCACCTGTGTCACCCGCCAGCAGTCACTCCCTTCGGCTTCGCGCATCACCGAACAAGCTTTCGCGACGCACGCCCGCGCACATTTCTAGCGCTCTCGCCGCAAAAACTTCCCGAAACTCCCGCTCGGACGAGCGCGCTGCTCGCGACGCTGAGCCCTACGTCCTGCCGCGATCTAGAGGCCTCGAACCTGGACGGCCACCAGCAACAGACCGAAGCCGATGATCCACGACCAGTCCGCGATATTGGCACTCACGCTCAGGCCACCGAATTGCGCGAGCAGCGCGACCAGATAAAGCACCAGACAAATGACCCAAACGATGCGAGTGGGAGCTTTTCCTCTGAGTGACATGGCGCCTCCGGTGTTGGTGTGGGAAGTCTTGCTCAGTTTGTCGCATCCTACATTCTGGAGGCGACGATGGGTTCGAACTGCATCAGATTACTCGCGGGCACGGGCATCAGCCAGTGATCCGCCAGCAGGAACGCGAACAGCGCCATGAGATACACGATGGAATAGCGGAAGACTTCGAGCGCAAACTGCTCGTTGGGTGGATTGAGCAGGCGCACGGCGTACCAGATGAAGCCCAGGCCGAGCACCAGCGCGCCGCCGAGATACAGGAGGCCGCTCATGCCGGTAACCCACGGCAGCATGGTCACCACCATCAGCAGCACCGTGTAAAACAGCACGTGCCAGCGCGTGTAGACCACTCCGTAGACGACGGGCAGCATGGGAATGGCCGCGCGTGCGTAATCCTCGCGCCGGAAAATCGCCAGCGCCCAGAAATGTGGCGGCGTCCACACGAACACGATCAGCACCAATAGCAACGCATACGCGTGCAATTCCCCGGTGACGGCGGTCCAGCCCAGTGCCGGCGGCGCCGCGCCCGCCAGGCCACCAATGACGATGTTCTGCGGCGTCGCGCGCTTGAGCCACACCGTGTAGATCACCGCGTAGCCGATGAGCGACGCGAAAGTGAGTACGGCGGTCAGCACGTTGACCCAAAGCACGAGTATCGACATCGAGGCAACCGCGAGCCCGAGCGCGAAGATCACCGCCGCACGCGTCGACACCACACCGCGTACCAGTGGCCGATGCGCGGTGCGCGCCATCAGTCGATCGATGCGCTGATCGAGTACGTGATTGATCGCGGCAGCGGACGCCGCAGCGAGCCAGATACCCAGCATGCCCGCCAAAGCTTCGCGCCACGGCGGCAGCCCGGGCACCGCCATGAACATGCCGACCACGGCGGTGAACGCGATCAGCGCGACGACGCGCGGCTTGGTCAGCGCAAAGAGATCGGAAAGGCGCGGCGTCATGCGGAAGCTTGGACGGACGGCGGTTCGAGCCTTGCCAGCATCCACACCAGCAGTGCGAGGATCATCGCAGCGCCCGCGTTGTGCAGAGTCGCCAGGGGCAGCGGCAATCCGAGCCGCACATTACCGACGCCGAATGCGATTTGTATTGCAAGCAGCACGATCAAGGCGATGCCCGCGATGCGCCAAGAGGGCGCGTGCAGCAGTCGCGCTCCGAGCGCCAACAATTGGCCGGCGACCACAATGGCAAACAGCCGATGGGTGAGCTGGATCGCGGCGCGCGCGGGACCATCGAGCACTCCCCCTTCGTAGTCGACGCCGATGCCGCGCCAGAGCACGAACGCGTTGCGGAAATCGGTGGCAGGCCACCACTCGCCGAGGCACTTCGGAAAGTCGAATCCGCAGGCGAGGGCCGCGTAGTTGGACGAGGTCCAGCCGCCCAGCGCGATCTGCATCGCGACCAGCACGATCGCGACCACCACCGCCGCACGTTTCGGTGCCCAGCCAGCATCGGGGCGACCCGTCGCATCCGCGCGAAGTCGCGTCGCGATCCACACGAGCAGCGCCAGCGTCGCCATGCCGCCGAGCAGGTGCGCCATCACGATGACCGGCTTGAGCTTGAGGGTGACCGTCCACATGCCCAGCATCGCCTGGAACACGATCAGCGTGGCGGCGCCCAGCGCCGCGCGCCAGGGCACTACGGCGGCCGCTGCGCGCGCGCGCCAGGCCAGCCACGCCAGAGCGAACGTGGTCAGCACCAGTGCGCCTGCGAGCATGCGATGCGCCTGCTCGCGCCAGGCCTTGCCGACTTCGACCGGACGCTCGAATTCGGCGTTGGCGATGGCGATGTCGTCGGCGTGCGCGGGCCAGGTCAGCTTGCCGTAGCAGGTGGGCCAGTCCGGGCAGGACAGGCCGGCGTTCGACAGGCGTACGAACGCGCCGAACACGACCACGCCGAAGCACAGCACGGCCGCGATCCAGGCGAGTCGACGCAGCGCGATCGTCATGGCCGCCACGGTCGAAAGTGCGAATCTGATGCAGGCACGGCCACTGCGCGGACGGGCGCCATGATCAACGCAGCAACCGCTGCAGGTCGCGACGCAGGCCACCGGGTTCGAAGCCGGCATCGAATCGCATCACCAGGTAGCCATGCGGATCCACCAGGTACACCGGCAAGCCCACGCCTTGCGCCGCGACGGGCGGCAGCGGGCTGCCCGACAATCGCAAGACATCGAATGCGTCCTGGCCCTGCAGAAGCGCGTGCGTGCCGGCGTCGGGCGTGCCGACGAAGTGCAGGTCGACATCGCCTGCATGCCGGCCGAGCCCGACCCAGACTCGGCGCACGGTATCGACCATGACCGCACAGCGCGCGTCGCAGGCCTCGGGCGCGACCAGCAACAGGTGCCAGCGCCGCTCGGTGTTTTCCCAGACGATCTCCCCACCGGCCGAGTCGCGTGCGGACACGCCGCTGAAATCCTGCGCGGGCGCGTACAAGTAACCATGGTTGCGCGATGCGGGCGGCTTCCAGCCAATGGCGTACAGCCACGAGGCGGCGACCAGGGGCGCAGCGAACATGGCCGCGATGAGCAGCAGTTTGGAACGGGATCGGGTCTGGGTCATTTGCGTCGGAAGGCTAGCAGCAGCCACACCACGATGACCGTCAAGGCGAGCGCGAACCACTGCAGCGCATAGCCGCGATGACGCGCAGGAGGCATCGCCGCGGGCACCGGCTGGTAGTTGCGCAGGAAGCCGCCGGGCAGGTCGGCATCGAGTCGCAGCAATCCGTCGACGAGGCCCGCTCCCAGCGCA
>JBKJND010000416.1:0-4385 GCA_046596095.1 Ahniellaceae bacterium
TCACTTGCTGCGATGCTCGGCTCACTCATGGGGCGCAGAGCGCGCATCGTCACCGCGCATCCCTGCGCTACATCGAGGGAAGTTGACCTTCGTGCTCCGAATCTTGCGCAAAGCCACAGTAGGTCAGGTCGGCTCGGCCGACCTGACTGCAGGCGCTTCTGAAGTTCGATTCCAAGCGAGCGTTGCAAGCCGAAAAACAGGGGAAACGTCAGGCACCGCTCTACAAAAGCCGATTTGAATCCAGGAGCAGCGGCGCGTAGCACCGCTCTACCAAGGCTGGTCGTGCGGTTGTCCGTTCAATGTGCGCGAGCGAGATCGTCCAGCAGGGTCTTGAGGAATCGCGCTGCTTCGCCGCCGGTGCAGGCGCGATGATCGAAGGTCAGCGACAGCGGCAGCACGCGGTGCGATTCGAAGCCGCCCATCACCGGCGTCATTTGATGACGCCCGCGACCCGCCGCAACGATCGCGACCGTTGGCGGCACCACGACGGGCGTCGCGTAGCGTCCGGCAAACATGCCGAAGTTCGAGAGTGAGATGGTGTAGCCGCTGAGCTCGGATGCGGCGATCGAACGGTCCTCGACCTGGGTGCGCAAGCGCTTGACGGCTTCGCGAACGCCGCGTGCGTCGAGCATGTCGGCGTTGCGCAGCGCTGGCACGAACAAACCGTCGTCGGTGTCGACCGCGAGACCAATGTCGACTTGTCGATGCAAGGTACGCATCAGTTTCTCGCCGTCGAACCACGCGTTGAGCGCGGGCACGGCATGCGCAGCGGCGACGATCGCGCGCACGAGTCGCGCGGTGAGGTCCTCGCCCGGTGCCCACGCGTGCACGTCGGCGTCGTCGACCAATGTGGTCGGGACGACTTGCGCGTGCGCCGCCGCCATCACGCGCGCCATGTTGCGGCGTACGCCCTTGAGCTGTTCCGGCTGACCCGTCGCCACCACACCGGGTGGCTGCGTGCGCATGGGCTTGCCCGCTGCCGAAAGCGATGTGCGCTCCTGCTTTTGCAGGAGCGGGGCACGCCCGCGATCAACGCTTGCCGAAATCCCATCGCGAGCATGGCCCGCTCCTGCAGGTGTGGCAGTAGCCGTGCCACCGGCTGCGGCCTGCTTCACATCCGCCATCGTCACCGTGCCGTCGCCACCGCTGCCGCGCACGCGAGTCAAATCCACACCCAACTTGCGCGCGAGCGCGCGCACGGCGGGCATCGCCTTGACGCCGCCAATCGCCACCGCTTGCTCACTGCGTATCGCATCCGAACTTTGCATCGCGCCGACTACGGTGCCGGCGTCGCTCTTGGCTTTCGGTGGCGCCCCTTCGCCTGCAAGATCGCCGCCGAGATCGGACGCGATCTTTGCATCGCCATCGTCAGGCGCAGGCGTGTGCGCGCCGGCACCCTTGTGCGCGGGCGCTGCGGGCGGGCCGTGGTGGTGTCCTGTGTCCTGACCTTCCGCCCGCTGCGGCGCACTCGCATCGAGCTCGAACTCCGCGAGCACCGCACCGGTGGGAATTACGTCACCCGCGCCGCCCGCAAGCTTGCGCACAGTGCCGGAGTAGGGCGATGGTACTTCGACCACCGCCTTGGCGGTCTCCATCGACACCAGTGGCGCGTCAAGGCGAATCGTGTCGCCGATCTTGACGAACCATTCCACGATGGTCGCATCGGGCAATCCTTCGCCGAGATCGGGAAGATGAAAAGACTTGTGCTTGCTCATGCAGATTTCCTGTGACGGCAATTGCTGTTGCGCACTCAGCCGGCGGCAAGTGCGCGCTTTGCAGCGGCAACGATGCGCTCGACGCTCGGCAGATACTTCATTTCGAGCCGAAACAGCGGAATATGGGTGTCGTAACCGGTCACGCGTTCCACCGGTGCCACGAGGTCGTACATCGAGTGCTCGGCGAGGCGTGCGGCAATCTCCGCGCCAAAGCCTGCGGTCTTCGGTGCCTCGTGCACGATCACGCAACGACCGGTTTTCGCGACCGACTCGGCAATCGTGTCGAAATCCAGTGGCTTCAGCGTTGCCACGTCGATGACCTCGGCGCTGATGCCGTCCTGCCCCAGCGCGTCCGCGGCTTCGAGTGTCTCTTTCACTTGCGCGCCCCACGTCACGAGCGTCACGTCGCTGCCATCGCGCAGCACGTAACAGACGTCGAGCGGCAGCGCTTCGCCATCGTCCGGCACTGCTTCCTTGTACTGACGATAGATGCGCTTGGGCTCGAAGAAGATCACCGGATCGGGATCGCGGATCGCGGCGAGCAGCAGGCCATACGCACGTGCCGGGGACGACGGCATCACCACGCGCAAACCCGGCACGTTGGTGAAGATTGCCTCGTTGGCCTCGCTGTGGTGTTCCGGCGCTCGGATACCGCCGCCCCATGGCACGCGCAACACCATCGGGCAATGCATGCGACCGCGCGTGCGGTAACGCAAGCGCGCGGCGTGGCAGATGATGTGATCGACCATGGGATACATGAAACCGTCGAACTGCGATTCGGCGATCGGCTTCATGCCTTGCGCCGCGAGTCCGATGGTCAGGCCCGCGATCATGGTCTCGTCGAGCGGCGTGTCGAGCACACGATTGACACCGAACTTTTCCTGCAGGCCTACAGTTGCGCGGAACACGCCACCGTTGACGCCGACATCTTCGCCAAGCACGACCACGCTCGGGTCGTGTGTCATTTCCCACGCCAGTGCCTGCGTGATCGCCTCGATCAGCGTGATTGCGCTCATGGCAGCGTCCCCGTTCCCGTGCTGTTGTCCGGCCTATCCACGTGCGGCCTCGATCGCCAGGGCTTGCGCGCGTTGTGCGGTGACGTCGGCAGGCATATCGGAATACAGAAAATCGAACATCGCCTCGACCGGCTGCACCTTGCTTTCAAGATACGCGTTGATCTCGATATCGACTTTGTGGCCGCACGCTTCGATCCACGCGGTTTCCTCGTCCGCGCTCCACCAGCCTTGCGCGGTCAGCCAGTTGCGCATGCGGATATGCGGCTCGCGCGCCCACGCGGCCTTGACTTCATCGTCGGGTCGATAGCGCCGCGCGTCGTCCGCCGTCGTGTGATCGGAGAGTCGATAGGTAATTGCTTCCACTACGCTGCCGCCCTCGCCGCGCCGCGCGCGCGCAATGGCCATTTCCACTACGTCGAGCACCGCGATCAAATCGTTGCCGTCGACCTGCACGCACGCGAGGCCACCCGCGAGGCCTTTCTGCGCGAGTGTCGGCGCGCCCGTTTGCATGCGTCGCGGTACCGAGATTGCCCAGCCGTTGTTGACGATCACACCGACGTACGGAAGTTTCCATGCGCCCGCCGCATTGATGGCCGCGTAGAAATCGGACTTGGACGAACCGCCGTCACCGCAGATCGACACCGCCACCCGTGATTCTTGTCTCAACTTGAACGCAAGCGCAGAACCCGCCGCGTGCAGGCACTGCGTCGAGATCGGCACGCACCACGCAAAGTCGTGCGCGGGCCCGGAGAAATCGTTGCCGCGCTCATCACCGCCCCAGTACATGAGCACGTCGCGCGGTTTGACGCCGCGCATGAACTGCGCCGCGTATTCGCGATAACTTCGTGCCAGGCAATCCTCCGGCCGCATCGCCGCGCCAATGGCAACGTGCGCCGCTTCGTGGCCGAGGCACGACGCATACGTGCCGAGCTTGCCGGTGCGCTGCAGCGCGATGGCCTTCGTATCGAACACGCGCGTGAACAGCATGGTCTTGAACAGCTCCACCATGCGCGCGCGATCGCTCGCGACGGCGGGCAGGTCCTTCGACAACGGCTTGCCGTCGGCATCGAGCCACGCGATGTAAGGAATCTGGAACGACGTACTGCGCTCGCTCATGGCAACTCCATCCCAAGGCCGCCAAGGTTAGCAAACCCGCCCGGGTCTCGGGATTCGCGCCTCCGTCTCGCGGTTGCTGGACTATGTATGGAAGTGCAGCCAGTCGCCAGCGCAGGTCGGTGGCGCCCTAGGCGCGCCGCCCAGCCGCGCTCGCACCTAACGCCGCAAGGACCAGCGCGAGTAGCGCCAGCAAATCGGGCGACAGCGCGGGAACTCCGACGCCAACGCCAAGGGTTGTAGCCGTTGTTGCGGTTGCCGAATTGTTTGCGGTGTTCGGATCGCCGGTTGCGCTCGACGCCTGCGCCGACAGCACAAGCGGACCTACTGCGTTGGCCCGTGTGCGCAGCGCAAAGGTGAAGACCGAAACTCCGACCGGGAAGATGCGTCTCTCGCAGTTCATGATTGCGGGCGTCGGCGGCGACACGACGGGTGGCGGCACCCGAAATTCGCAGCTCCAGTCGGCAGGCGTGGTCACGGCGATGTTATCGGCTGCGGGGAAGTGGATCTGCAGGTACCCGGACACCGCGGTATCGGGACC
>JBKJND010000086.1:0-3321 GCA_046596095.1 Ahniellaceae bacterium
CACGCCGCACCTTGCGATGATGAATGAGGTGGCGGAAATCGCAGCGATTTATGTGCCGGAACTTGCGGTATTGACCACTACCCTTCAAGCAAATTCGGATCACTTGTCCTATCTCAACGCGGGACGGCCGGCGGTTTTCAGCATTCATCGCGGCAGCGCTTCGGCGTATCCGCACTATCACCAGACCTCGGATGTGCCCGCCAATCTCGGGCCGAACGCCCAAGCAGTGGGCGGCGCGATCATCCGCATGAACGTGGCCGCACTCGCGCAATGGAGCGGCGCCTCCGACCTCGTATTCACCGACAGCTACGATTGAAGACTCGCAGTCAGGTCGCTGTCGCGACCTGACCTACAAGTGCCGGCTTTTGCAGGCCAGGTCGCGCAAGCGACCTGACGACAGTTCCTCACGCGAGGCCGGCCTGCTTCATGACTTCGGCGGCGAAGTCTTCGGTCGGCCTTTCGATGCCTTCGCCGACTGCGAGACGCTGGAAGCCGACAATCTCCGCGCCTTCTTTCTTGAGGAGCGCGGCGACGGTGGAGTTCGAATCCTGCACGTATGGTTGCGCGGTCAGGCACATCTCCGAAAGCGTCTTGTTGACCTTGCCCGAGACCATCTTGTCCTGGATTTCGGCGGGCTTGGTCTTGTCCTGCTCTGTCAGGCGCGCCAACGCGATTTCTTTTTCCTTCGCCGCGAACTCCGCCGGCACCTGGTCGACCGAGACGTACGCGGGATTCATCGCGGCCACGTGCATGGCGAGGCCACGCGCGAGCTCGGCGCTACCGCCCTTGAGCTCGAGCAGAACGCCAATGCGGCCACCGTGCACGTATGCACCGACGTTATTGCCGCTGTCGTTGCGCACGAGGCGCCGGATCTGCACGTTCTCGCCGACCTTCGCGACCAGCGTCTGGCGAATCTCGTCGACAGGGGTGCCGTCAATCGCCACCAATTTCAGGGCTTCGGCGTCAACGGCGCCGCTGCGCAGCGCAGCCTGCGCGACCTGGTCGGCGAACGAGGTGAAGTTGCTGTCCTTGGCAACGAAGTCGGTTTCCGAATTGACCTCGACCAGGACCGCGCTCTTGCCGTTCTGCGCGAGCACCATGCGGCCTTCCGCGGCGATGCGACTCGCCTTCTTGTCGGCTTTCGCAAGGCCCGTCTTGCGCAGATAGTCCATCGCGAGATCGATATCGCCGCTGGTTTCGGTCAACGCCTTCTTGCATTCCATCATGCCGGCGCCGGAACGCTCGCGCAGTTCCTTGACCATGCCTGCCGTAATCGTCATTTATTTGCCTCAATGTTTGTATGCGTGGACGCGCGGCGACGAATGCGCCGCCACGCCTCGAATGGGTCGCAGCCCGCGCACAGGAGCGCGCGGGCTGGGAGACGGCGTTGTTATTGCGCTGCCGGTCGCGGACCACGATCGTTGCGGCCCGCACCGGGGCCACCCGGTTTGCGCGGACCACCCGGACCACCGGGGCCACCCGGCTTGCGGGGACCCATAGGGCCTCCAGGTTTGCGTGGACCGGGACGGCGCTCTTCGCGCGCAACCGGATTGCCCTCGGCGTCGAGCTCCACAAACTCGTCGCGGCTGACCGATGCTGCAGGCGCAGCAGCCTTGCCTTCGAGTACCGCGTCGGCCACTGCGCGCGCGTACAACTGCACCGCGCGGATGGCGTCGTCGTTGCCGGGAATCGCGTAGTCGACGAGGCTGGGGTCGTAGTTGGTATCCACAACCGCCACCACGGGAATGCCTAGCTTGCGGGCTTCCTGGATCGCGATGTCTTCATGGCCCACGTCGATCACGAACAGCGCATCGGGCAGGCCGCCCATATCCTTGATGCCGCCGAGCGATTTCTCAAGCTTCTCGGCTTCGCGCTTGAGCGACAGGATCTCGTGCTTGACGCGCTTCTCAAGGCTGCCGTCGATCGCCATCTGCTCCAGCTCCTTGAGCCGGGTGATCGACTGCTTGACCGTGCGGAAGTTGGTCAGCATGCCGCCGAGCCAGCGCTGCGAGACGAACGGCATGCCGCAGCGACGCGCTTCCTCTGCGATCGAATCGCGCGCCGAACGCTTGGTGCCGACGAACAAGAGCTTGCCGCGCTTCTGCGCGAGCCCCGACACGAAATTCATCGCGTCGTTGAACAGCGGCAGCGTCTTTTCCAGATTGATGATGTGGATCTTGCCGCGCGCGCCAAAGATGTATTGCGCCATCTTCGGATTCCAGTAACGCGTCTGGTGACCGAAATGCACGCCAGCTTCGAGCATTTGGCGCATGGTGACTTGAGGCATGGGAAACTCCAGCGAATGGGAGCGACGCCGCGCACGCATGAGCGGGCGGTCGAGCTCCGGGGTTAGGCCTCCACCCATCCGGCCGACGAACGACCAATAGCCGCCTTGAACTCCCCGCAGAACCGTAAGGATCGTGCTGCGAGGCTTTGCAAGGTGGAGCGATTGGCACCCCGAAGTCGGTGACGATGGGTGTGCGGATTTGGCGCACGCACGCGGGCAGTTACCCGCGGCGCTTGCCGTTGCTCTCGCGTCGAGGCATGGCCACCGACGAAAAATCAGCGGAATCATAGCCGCTAGCCCAGTTTACGGCAACCGCAGCGCGGCGCTTTGGTAGGTCAGGTCGCGTCAGCGACCTCGACACATTGGTGGGCCACGTCGACCGACCAACACCAACCGCCGTCGCCGTCTGTGTTGTCAGGTCGGCGGAGCCGACCTGACCTACGCAATAATGGGTGAGTCGCAGGTGTGGCGTTTTGCCATTTACGGAGGTGTTGATGTCGATCAAGATCAAATCGCCTGCGGAGATCGAGCTCCTGCGCGAGGCCGGGCGTCTGGGCGCCGAGGTGCTCGACATGATCGGTTTGCACGTCCGCGCCGGTATCTCCACGGGCGAACTTGATCGCCTTTGTCACGACTACATCGTCAACGTGCAGAACACCGTGCCCGCCAATGTGGGCTATGGACAGGCTCCAGGACGCGCGCCATTCTCCGCAACCATCTGCGCGTCGGTCAACAACGTCATCTGTCACGGCATTCCGAGCGAAGACAAGGTGCTGCGCGATGGCGACATCCTCAATATCGACGTCACCGTGATCAAGGACGGTTGGCACGGCGACACCAGCCGCATGTACACGGTGGGGCAACCCGGCGTGTTGGCGAAACGCCTGATCGACACCACCCATCGCGCGATGTGGGCAGGAATTCGCGCAGTGCGGCCCGGCGGCACGCTCGGTGATGTGGGTGCGGCGATCCAGCGCGTGGCCGAGGCGGAACGTTTTTCGGTCGTGCGCGAGTACTGCGGACACGGCATCGGC
>JBKJND010000208.1:0-4172 GCA_046596095.1 Ahniellaceae bacterium
GAAACTCACGCTCGAGTCGGGCTACTGGAAGCTTTACACCGACACGGTGCTGCAAGCTGACGAAGGCGCCGACCTCGACTTCCTGCGTGGCAAGCGTGGGGCGTTCGTGCCGCGGGACAATCATTGACGGCGGGGTGGGGCTGCGGGAGAGACGGCCGTCAGGGGCAGGCGGTTGAAGGGCCGCAGCGTCGCGGACTGAAGGTCGGCAACAGACTGACTGCAGCCGCTCAGGGTCGGCAGGTGAACGGCAGCCCGAGCCGAAACCGGTCGCACGATCGTCAACAAGTCGGATGACCGCTTCACCTCGCTAACCGGGCACTCGCGTAGCGCAGCCGACGCGTCGGGCCGCGAATGAGTCCTACCGCCCCTGACGACCGGCGGAACCAGACCCATGCTTCGAAGGCCTGTGGAGCTCGTCACAATCAGAACTTGACCTCTGTTTGTTCGAGATGCCTACCTTTCATCATGGATAAATTCGTGCTGCGGCAGCAGGTGCTGGAACGGCTCGCCGAAGATCTGCTTCAAGCCGAACATGCAGTGTGGGCAGCCCACGAAACGGCAACTCACGAAGAAAACATCGCTGAAAACAAATACGATACCTTGGGACTCGAAGCCGCTTACCTGGCCACCGGCCAAGCGCGTCGCGCCGAATCCATCCGCCAAGCGATGGCCAAGTGGCGCCAATTCCGCCCGAGCCCCTACGACGCCAGCAAAGGTATACAGCTTGGTGCGCTGATCTGCATAGTCGATTCCGAGGACAAGCAGCAACAGCTCTTTCTTGGCCCGGATGGAGGCAGCATGAAGTTGGTCAGCGGTGGGCAGCTCGTTCAGGTCATCAGCAGCGAAACCCCTTTGGGCAGGGCCATGCTGGGTAAATGCGAGGGTGATGAGGTGTGGATACAGGTCGCTCCAATCCGACAGCAGTTTGAGGTGCTGCGGGTTCATTAAGCCGCAAGCAAGCCCACGCCGAATTGGCCGAGGTCAGCACACGTGCCCGGAGGCTAGACTTCTGCTGTCGGCCATTACCGGTCATTGGACTTTTGCGGCTGAATGACCGCTGCACCGCCATGACCGGCCATTCAGCAGAGCTCTCGCATCGGACGACCAAGGTCCGTGGCGCCACGCAGGACAAAGGCAGCTCTCACGGGCCGCGAACTGGCGGTAGCGACCCCTTGCTGCCGGTCAAACTCTAGGTAAGCGGACGTTCACGGATTTCCCTAAAAAAACCAAGAGTGGCAGACGAGATTGCGCAACAGAGCGGTCGGTCAGCCGAAATGGTCAAGCCTATGCGCGCGCCGGAATCCTTCGGGATCCGGCCACACCGGGCATCTGGCGGCGGTCGAAGCGCCGAAATCCAAGCGCTCCAGAACCTTCTTGGGGCCGCTGTTGGGCCTTGCGGAGGGCGTTGGAAACTACCATGCCCGGTCATTCGCCGTAGACGCTACTGCCTCCCGCGGCCCGTCATCGATGTGGCCTGCGCTACCAGCGCATGGAAGTCCTCCAGCCCGGGATCGGGCTTGCGTCGAACCGTCGGCGGCACACCTTGCAGCGCCACGGTGGGCCATAGTGCGACGGCGCTCACCTCCGTTTTCAGCGCGGTGAAATCTCCGCGTGCTGTGTCCAGCGTGAGCAGATTGCGTACGTCGGCTGCTTCGTTGGTGCGCGGGCCCATGTCGGGCAGGCGCTGGCTGCAGAAGCGGCGCAGTATGGTCGCGGTGATCGAGGTGTGGTCGTAGACCGTGTGGTCCACGTTCGGGTCGCCGTTCGGCGTGGCCGCGATCAGCGGCGACACGATGATGGCGGGCACGCGCACGCCGAGCCGGCGTTCACCGTTCGACAGTGGCGCGATGTTGCGCGTCACCGCCGTAGGGCCGCTGCCGGTGGTGATCTCGAAGGGCAACGGCACATGGTCGTAGAAGCCGCCATGTTCGTCGTAGGTGATGATCAGCAGCGTCTTCTCCCACTGTCCGTTCTCGATCAGCGCCTTGATGATGTTCGCCACGAGGATTTGCCCGTTGACCATATCGGCGGGCGCGTGGTCGTCGTTTCCGCCGGGTGCTTCGATGTAGTCCGGTTCGATGAAGCTCACCGACGGCAATGTATCTGCGGCGCACATCGCCGCGAACCCACGCTGCGGGTCCTTGAACCCTACGATGCGGGACTCGTCGAAGGTGTACTTGCGGAACATGCGCAGCGTCGAGTAGTTGTGCTCGAACAGCGTCCACGACACGTTCTGGTCGGTGAGGTGGTCGAAGAACGTCGTTGCTTCCAGCGGCGCGAACTTGTTGCCCAAGTCCGGGTTCTCGACTTCCGGGCTCCCGTAGACGTCTTCGCTCAGATCGCCGGCGAGGTTGATGAAGCGATTGGGCAGCGTGCCACCGATGTGCGAGCAATGCCACCGGTCGCAGATCGCGAATTCGCGCGCGAGCGCGCCGAAGACAGGCAGTTCGATGTCTGTCATGTAGTTCATGATCAGCTGGTACTCGCCGGGGCCCATGCCGGGCTTGCGCGCGAAGTCGGCGACGAAGCCCTTCATGTTGTCGTCGATCTGCCGCTCGACGCATGCGTGCCCGTGGCAGGGATTGTCGATGTTGAAGCCGGGCCAGGCGCTGGTGTTCGCGCGCTGGCTGCGATAGAGCGGCGCGCCGGGCTCGTCGGGGAAGCGGATGGCGTCGCGATCGTTCGTGCCGGGCAGCAGCCCCTCGACGATGTGCTGTGCAATCGGCGCTTCCCGTTGCGTGGTCGGATTGCGCGAGAGCAATGCAGTGCGCGGCACGCGGCCATCGCGCGTCAAGTAGCCGAACACCTGGTCGAACGAACGGTTCTCCTGCATAAGGACGACGACATGGTCGATCTTGTTCAGCGCACCGGCGTCGTGCACAGGCAGGTACTTTGGTCCGGCTTCCGGCGGCAACGGCATCTCGTACGGCGTGTCGAACAGACGCGGCCACGCTGGTTGCGGCGTCGGTGCCGGGCCGCCGGCATCCAGCAGCGTGGCGCGCGCGCCCAGCACGTCGCCGCGGCCGTCGGTGACCTGCTTTGGCCGCTTCGGCGGGCGTTGCCGGCCGACGTACGTGAACACCATTTCCCGCGTGCCGCGGTCGTATGCCGTGCCCATGATCTCGTAGCGGCCCACCAGCCAGCGGCCGAGCGCGTCGAGCGCGCGCCGCGCCACCGCCGGTTTTCCGTCCGGGTCCGGTGGCGCGTACTGGAATTGATACAGCGCATTCTCCAGCGCCTTCTTGACTTCCTGCTTGACGTTGACCGTGTCGATGCCGGAACTAAGGGACGGATAGCTCACATTGAAGTCGAGCGCGTCCAGCAACGGCGATTCGACTTCGACGTAATAGCTCAGCCGCCCGGCGCTCCAGGCGGCTAGGTAGAAGCGCGCGATCAGGAACATTTGCTCGGGCAGCGTCACGGGCGGAGGATTGGGCCCGGGAATGTCGATTTCGACGTTGCGCGAGCCCTCGTACGTGCAATCGATGCGCAGCGCGAAGAAAGGCACGTCACGGGGGACTTCGCCTTCGATCACCGGCGGGATGGGATCGGGGCGGCCACCGGCCTCCAGCGTCAGCCCGATCTTATTGATCGTGGGGAACTTAATGAAGTCGATGCCGAGCGGGATGTACTGGTTGTCGGTGGGGAGGTCATGAAGGTTGGCGAAATCGGGTTGCCACTGGTAGCCGAGGATGTTGTCGCGCAACTGGAACCACAGAAGGTACGGGCTGTCTTCGTTGTTGACCCGATCATTCCAGTTCGCATCGAACCCGTTATTGAGGAACGCGATCGGAACGCGCCGCGTCTCCAGCGGGAGCACGCTGGGATACACCACATGCAGGCGGTAGCGGCGGCGGTCGAGCGAGCCGTCCACCTTCCGCGTGACCTTCACTGCCCAGATGTCGCCGCTGTTCGGCGTCTCGTGGAAGATATGGTTGAGGCCGCTATCGACGGTGGTGCCGGCACGCACCAGTTCCAGCGTGAGTTCCATCGTCGGACCGTAGCTGCCGCCGACGTCCACTACTTCCAGGTCGCCGCCGATGCCACCGGGCTGCCACGGGCGGTTGTCGCGCGCGATGGTGCCGGGGCTGGTGCCGGTGACAACGGGTCCGATGCCCGTCGTATCAACACCAGCCACGGCACCGCGATCACCAGCCACGACACCGCGATCC
>JBKJND010000227.1:0-3421 GCA_046596095.1 Ahniellaceae bacterium
CTCGCCGCCCGACAGCGTGGTCGCGCTCTGGCCGAGCCTGATGTACGACAGTCCGACAGCAAGCAAAGTATCAAGCTTGCGCGCCAGGCCCGGCACCGGCTCAAACAGCTTGTGCGCGTCTTCCACCGTCAACGCGAGAACGTCGCTGATGGTGTGGCCCTTGTAGGTGATCTCGAGTGTCTCGCGGTTGTAACGCTTGCCGTGACACACATCGCACGGCACGTACACGTCGGGCAGAAAATGCATCTCGACCTTGATGAGGCCATCGCCCTGGCACGCCTCGCAGCGGCCGCCCTTGACGTTGAAGCTGAAACGCCCCGGCATATAGCCCCGCGCACGCGACTCGGGCACCTGCGCGAACAGTTCGCGCAACGGTGTGAACAGGCCCGTGTACGTCGCGGGATTGGAACGCGGTGTTCGCCCGATCGGAGACTGGTCGATATCCACGACCTTGTCGAAGAGTTCGAGGCCTTTGACTTCGCGATGCGCGGCGGGTTGCGTGGCCGCGCCATTCAACTCCGCCGCGGCGAGTTGATAAAGCGTGTCGTTGATCAGGGTCGATTTACCCGATCCGGAGACACCGGTCACGCAGGTGAAGAGGCTCGCCGGAATCTCCAGATCGACGTCTTGCAGATTGTTGGCGTTCGCACCGAGAAGCTTCAGCATGCGCTTGCGATCGGGCTTGCGCCGCTCTGCGGGAATCTCGATGCGCACCCGCCCGGACAGATAATCGCCGGTGATGGATTCCGGCGCGTCGAGCACGTCCTGGTAACTCCCCTGCGCGACGATCCGGCCGCCGTGCACCCCGGCGCCGGGACCGATATCGACCAGATGATCGGCGGCACGGATGGCATCCTCGTCGTGTTCGACCACGATCACGGTGTTGCCAATGTCGCGCAGGCGCGTGAGGGTTCCGAGCAGGCGTTCGTTGTCGCGTTGATGCAGGCCGATGGAAGGCTCGTCCAGCACGTACATGACGCCGACCAGACCCGCGCCGATCTGAGAGGCGAGGCGGATGCGTTGCGCTTCGCCGCCGGACAGCGAGTCGGCCTGGCGCTCGAGCGTCAGGTATTCCAGACCCACGTCAACCAGAAAGCGCAAACGCTCGCGGATTTCCTTGACGATGCGCGCCGCGATCTCACCACGCCAACCCGGTAGCGCCAGCTCCTCGAACCACGCCAGTGCGCGCGCGACCGACAAACCCGTGACAGTGGAAATGTTCTGCCCGGCCACCAGCACGTTGCGCGCCGAAGGATTGAGGCGCTGACCGCCGCATTCGAGGCAAGGCCGGTTGCTGATGAACTTCGCCAGTTCCTCGCGCACGGTCGGCGATTCCGTCTCGCGGTAACGGCGTTCGAGGTTCGGCAGGATGCCTTCGAAGCGATGCTTGCGCGTGACACCTGCGCCGCCTTCGGTTGCGTAGCGAAACGCGATCATCGCGCCGCCCGACCCATGCAACACTGACTTTTGTACGTCCGGTTCCAGATCGCGCCATGGCGTGTCGACGCTGAACGCGAAGTGTTTGGCCAGCGACGAAATCATCTGAAAGTAATACGCGTTGCGTCGATCCCAGCCGCGGATCGCACCGCTCGCCATCGACAGTTCCGGGTGCACCACGACGCGCTCGGGGTCGAAAAACTGGCTGACGCCAAGTCCGTCGCACGAAGGGCAGGCACCGTTCGGCGAGTTGAACGAGAACAGTCGGGGCTCGAGTTCCGGCAACGAAAAATCGCAGATTGGACACGCGAACTTCGACGAGAACAGGACCGGCGGTGCGGTTTCGTCGTCCAGCGAGCGCACCACCGCCAGCCCATCGCCGAGCCGCAGCGCCGTCTCGAACGACTCGGCCAAACGTTGCCTCAGTTCCGGGGCAGGGCGCAGCCGATCCACCACCGCATCGATGGTGTGCTTGACGCGCAGCGCAAGCGGCGGCACCGCGTCGATCTCGTACATCGCGCCATCGACACGCACCCGCACGAACCCTTGCGCGCGCAATTGTTCGAACACCTGCAGGTGCTCGCCCTTGCGTTCGCGAATGATCGGCGCGAGCAGCATGTAGCGTTGCGCGGGGTCGAGCGCGAGCGTGGTGTCGACCATCTGGCTCACCGTCTGCGCGGTCAGCGCGTTGCCGTGCTTCGGGCAGTGCGGCAAGCCGACGCGCGCGAACAGAAGCCTCAGGTAATCGTAGATCTCGGTGATGGTGCCGACGGTCGAGCGCGGATTGTGCGAGGTCGACTTCTGCTCGATCGCAATGGCGGGACTCAGGCCCTCGATGTGATCGATGTCCGGCTTTTCCATTACGCTCAGGAACTGCCGCGCATACGAAGACAGCGACTCGACGTAACGCCGCTGACCTTCCGCATAGATCGTGTCGAACGCGAGCGATGACTTGCCCGAGCCCGACAGCCCCGTGATGACGATCAGACGGTCGCGCGGCAGGTCGAGATCGATGTTCTTGAGGTTGTGGGTGCGCGCACCACGGATGCGGATGAAGTCCATCAAGACGGCGGCGTCCGGGGCAAACCAGAGATAATAACGAGGCGTCGAGTCGCGGGTAGCAGGGTCATCGGCGATAGGTTGGGGCGCCGCGCGGCCTCGCAAGCACTCGCTACGCCTTTGTAGAGCGGACCTTGGTCCGCTGCTTGCGTCAGCGGGCCCAGGCGGAGCTACAGATGCACCGCGCGCCGGTGCGGTTGACCAGGAGCGAGGAAATCGCTAAATTACGCGGTCTTTTCGCCAGCTACGTGGGCGAAAAGCGTAAACCCTCAATCAAAATAACTACAGAATCGAGGTAAGTCCGATGTACGCAGTGTTTCGTACCGGCGGCAAGCAGTACCGAGCCGTGCCGGGAGAGGTAATCCGCGTCGAGAAAATCGACGCAGAAGTGGGCGCAGTTGTCGAGATTGGCGAAGTCCTGCTGCTCGGCACTGGCGAGGATATCCAGATCGGCGCGCCCTTCATCGATGGCGGCAAAGTGCTGGCGACCGTGCGCAGTCATGGTCGCGCGGACAAGGTGACCATCATCAAGTTCCGCCGCCGCAAGCACTGCCGATGACCTTGCTGCTTGCGGTAGTGCTTGCGGCGGCGGAACTTGATGATGGTCACCTTGTCCGCGCGGCCATGACTGCGCACGGTCGCCAGCACTTTGCCGCCGTCGATGAACGGCGCGCCGATCTGGATATCCTCACCGGTGCCGAGCAGCAGGACTTCGCCGATCTCGACCACCGCACCCACTTCCGCATCGATTTTCTCGACGCGGATCACCTCTCCCGGCACGGCTCGATACTGCTTGCCGCCGGTACGAAATACTGCGTACATCGGACTTACCTCGATTCTGTAGTTATTATTGATTGAGGGCTGGTTGATTGAGCGTTTGCGCTTTCCGCCAGCGCTTACTGGCGAAAAGACCGCTTAACTTAGC
>JBKJND010000285.1:0-5655 GCA_046596095.1 Ahniellaceae bacterium
CAGCCCGGCGACCGCATCGAAATCGTCCGGGCATTGGGAGGGGGGTGAGGTTGGACTTGTCGCGCCACTGGCGCGACCCGCCGAACTTACCGCCATGGATAGCCGGGCCGGACGCCAAGCGGCATGGATGCCTGCTTGCGTCGAGACTGGAGCGGCTTGGCTAGCGCGCGATGCGCGATGCGCGAGCTTAGTCGCCGGGCGAAATTGCCACGCACCTGATCCAGGCACTGGCGCGCGCTTCGGCGAACGAAAACCCATCAGGCAGGAGTTCAGGCACGGAGCCAATAATCTCCACACCTTCCGCTACGACGCAAAGGATCCCGATCATGGCTACTGCCAGGAAACGCGAGTTGATTGCCCCGAACGGTGACAAGCGCCTCATTCGCCGCGACGACAAGGGCCGCATCACGGAATCTGCCGATCTCGGCAAGTCGCTAAGTCAGGACGTCCAGAAAAGTGCGAAGAACACGATAAAGGCGGGTCAAGGCGACCGCGGCGATCAAGCCAGGCGCAAGTAACTCTACGATTCGTTGGGCGCAGTTGCCGAAGGGCGCTGCGCCTTACTTATCGGCGAACATTTGCGGGGATTTGCGCGCTGAGCAGGCTTGAGTGCTGACCGGATACCGACAGGTCGCTGATCGTCGGCAGCGAGGCTTCGATCGTGCACACGACTCCGGTCGGTTGGAAGTCGATTTCAGCCTTGCCATCGAGTTCAATGCCGAGGCTACGCTCGATCAAGCGCGAGCCGAAGCCTTTTTGTTGGGGCGGCGCGACCGGCGGCCCACCTGATTCCGTCCATCGAAGTTGCAATCGCCGCTCGCCTGCAACTTCGACTGTTTTCCAGTGCACAGACACGCGCCCATAGTTACGCGACAGAGCGCCGTACTTTGCCGCGTTGGTTGCCAGTTCCTGCAAGGCCATCGCGATGGCCAATGCCGCCTTGGGTGTGAGCAACACGTCCGGCCCTTCGACATCGAAGCGCTTGCTTGGAGCCGATGCATACGGCCGGAGCGAAACTTCGACGATATCGCCGAGGTGCGCGCCCGACCAATTCTCCTTGGTCAATACATCGTGCGCGCTCGCGAGCGCGAGCAGCCGTGCTTCGAATGTCGCAAGCATCTTGGGATCGACATCGGCGGCGCGCCACGTTTGATAAGCAATTGCCTGCACGGTTGCGAGCGTATTCTTGACACGGTGGTTGAGTTCGTTGATCAGCAGGCTACGGTGTTCTTCGGCGCGCCTGCGTTCCGTCATGTCGCGCGACACCGACAACAGAAGTTGCGGCTGACCTTCCGGGCCCAGAATCGGGGAAACCATGACGTCCCACCACTTTTCGGTGCCCAATGCAGTCGGGGAGCAACCATAGAAGCGACCGACACGACCGGCTCTCGCTTCGTCCAAAGCCCGACTGACATCTGGCCGCAACGCCTCGGGCCATAACAAGGCCCATCGTTGCCCGATGAAAATATCCAAGTCGTCGATTTCCAACAGTGCCTGCCCCGGCACGTTCATTTCGAGCAGGCGTCCTTCAAGATCGAGAATCTTCACGCAGTCGGCGCTGCTGTGGAACAGGCTCCGCGCCAGCGCTTCACTCTTGCGTAGCGCGACCTCTGCTTTGTGCTCTGCGGTGCGGTCGCGCAGGATGGTCGAAAAACCCAGCACCACGCCCGCATCGTCCTTGAGCGGCATCATGAGGCCACTCGCGAAAAAGCGCGAACCGTCTTTGCGTTGATGCCAGCGTTCGTTGACCGCGCGGCCTTCTTCAAGCGCGCAGCGCATCTCGATGCCGAGGCGGTCGTTGTCGCGATCATCGGGCGTGAAAAAAATGCTTGCGTCGCGCCCGATGATTTCGTTGTCGGCATAACCGAGCAGTCGCTCCGCACCGCTGTTCAATGTCGTGATGCGCCCGTCCAGATCCGTGGTGACGATGGCGTAGTCCGTCGCACTCTCGACGATCAGCCGATAACGCTCCGCACTCACGAGAAGCGGCGACACTTCGTAGCGGCTTGTACGAGCGTCCACCACCGGCACTGCAGCCGGCGGATCCAGTTCCTCAATTGCCTGCGCGCCACCGTTGATTGCCACACACCACGCTAGATCGCGCCTTCCCGCGTGTAAATACGCTGCTGGCTTGCGGGGGGTCTTGCGTACAGTTTGGCGAAGGCGCAGGCGCCGCCGATGCTCCCTGCGCCAAATAACTCGGGGCTATGCGAAGTCCTGCTGTTGTAAAGCCGAGCTTGCTCGGCTACGGCGCTCGGATGTGCGAGATCAGCGGAGCAAAGCTCCTCTCTACAAGAGCTCAGTCCGGGCGGCCTACAGTTCGACGAGAGTCTTGAAGCCGCCGAAGAACATGCGCTTCGCGTCGAAAGGCAGCGACTTCGGATCCATCATGTCTTTCAGGCGCGGATCGGCCATCACCAGCTTGTTGATGCGATCGCGGTCGCGGCGCGACGTGTAGACGATGTACGAGAACACCACGACTTCGCCTTCCTTGAGTTTGACACTTTGCGGAAATGAGGTGCGCTTGCCGGGCTTCACATCGTCGGCCACGCACTCGACGTACTGGAGCGCGCCATGCTCCATCCAGACCTTGCCCGCTTTCCGGGCCATTTTCTTGTACGCAGGCAGTTGGTCTATTGGAACCGGCACCACAAAGCCGTCGACGTAGTTCATGGACTGACTCCACTGTTGGGAAAGGTACGCGGGAGATTAGCGCCTGATCGCCGCTTGCAGTGAACCCGCGCTGGCCGCGCTGCGGGCGCTGCGCGACAATGCGCGAATGACCACGCTCGCACGCGCCGCATTCCCCGCCGATCCTCTGATCATCGCTGGCAAATCCTATACATCGCGGCTGCTGACCGGTACCGGCAAATTTGTCGACCTTGAACAGACGCGTCTCGCGACTGAAGCTGCGGGTGCCGAGATCGTCACCGTGGCGATCCGGCGTACGAATATCGGCCAGAATGCGCACGAGCCCAGCCTGCTTGATGTGTTACCCCCGGATCGCTACACGATTCTGCCCAACACGGCAGGTTGCTACACGGCAGACGACGCGGTGCGCACCTGTCGGCTCGCGCGCGAATTGCTCGACGGGCACTCGCTGGTGAAGCTCGAAGTGCTCGGGGATGCGAAGACGTTGTTTCCCGATGTTGTGCAGACTTTGCGCGCCGCCGAAACGCTGGTGGCCGATGGCTTCCAGGTCATGGTTTACACGTCCGACGATCCGATCGTGGCACGGCAGCTCGAGGCGATTGGTTGCGTCGCAGTGATGCCGCTCGCGGCGCCTATTGGCTCCGGTCTCGGCATCCAGAATCGCTGGAATCTCCTCGAAATCATCGAGAACGCCAAGGTACCGGTGCTGGTCGATGCCGGCGTCGGTACCGCTTCCGACGCGGCGATCGCGATGGAGCTCGGCTGCGATGGCGTGCTCATGAACACCGCAATCGCGGGCGCGCGCGACCCCGTGCGGATGGCGCACGCCATGCGTCTCGCCGTCGCGGCAGGACGCGCGGCATTCCTCGCGGGGCGCATTCCGCGTCGGCGCAACGCCAGTGCGTCGAGTCCGCTCGACGGAGTCATCGGTTGATCGTCGAGACGCGTTCCGGCTCGCTTTGCGCCCCGCGTGCGCAACGCAGCTTCGTGCTGCGTCAGGGCCGCATCACACCGGCGCAGGAGCGCGCCTTTGCCGAGCACTGGCCGCGCTATGGAGTTGAGTTCATCGGCGCAGTGCGCGATTTCGACGCGGTGTTCGGGCGGCATGCCGCGCGCGTGATCGAGATCGGTTTCGGCAATGGCGAGGCCTTGCACGCGAGCGCATTGAACGATCCGACGCGCGACTTCATCGGCATCGAAGTGCACAGGCCCGGCGTCGGCCGCGTGCTCAATGCCGCCGCGTGCGATGCGCTGGGGAACCTGCGTGTCTACCGTCACGACGCGGTGGAGGTGCTCCGCAACGAAATTGCGCCCGCATCGATCAGCGAAATCCGCGTCTGGTTTCCCGATCCCTGGCCCAAGGCGCGGCACCACAAGCGCCGCCTCATCAATCCTGCGTTCGCCGCGCTTGCTGCGTCGCGACTCGTGCCTGGCGGCGTGTTGCATCTCGCCACCGACTGGCAGGACTACGCCGGGCAGATGCGCGACGTGCTGCAGGGCGAGCCTTTGCTTGAATCGGGTTCGACTACGCCCCATGGATTCGCCGACGACCAGGGTGCGCGCGCGTCGACGCATTTCGAGCGTCGCGGACGGCGACTCGGCCATGGCGTGTGGGACCTCATCGCCATCCGTTGCGCGGATCCTGCAACATGACCGCACGGCCTCGTTGACCGCCACATGGACGGCACAATCAGCCTGAGTCCGGAAATGTTGCTGGTGCTTGCGTTGGCCGGTTTCGCGATGCTCATGTTCTCGCTCGAATGGATGCGCACCGACGTCACCGCGTTGATCGTGCTGGTGGCACTCGGCATCACCGGTCTCGTTCCGATCGACCGCTTGTTCGATGGATTCGCCGGCAACGCCGTGATGGCAATCCTCGCAACCATGATTCTCGGCGCGGGACTGGATCGCACCGGCGTGCTGTCGCTGGCGGCGGGGTGGCTCCTGAAAGCGTCGCGCGGGCACGAGAAGCGACTCATGTTGTTGCTGTGCGCCATGAGTGGCGGCGTCTCGGCCTTCATGCAGAATCCCGCAGTCGCCGCGCTGTTTGTGCCGGTGGCGGCACGTTTGTCGAATCGCACCGGCTTGCCGTTGGCGCGCCTGCTGCTGCCGATGGCGAGCTGCATCATGCTCGGCGGCACCATCACCATGGTCGGCAACTCGCCGCAGATTCTGCTCAACGACTTGATCGATTCGGTCAACCGCAACCTGCCCCCCGGCGCCGCGGCATTGCATACGGTGGCGCCATTCGCTATCGCACCCATCGGCCTCGTGCTGCTGGCAGCGGGGCTCGCCTATTTCTGGTTCTTCGCCGACCGCGTGCTGCCGCGCGAAGACGAAGGCGCGGGCGCGACTCCCGCGCGCACCGAAACCTATTTCGCCAACGCCTACGGCATCGAGGGCGATGTGTTCGAAACGACGGTGACCGCCGATTCGCCGCTGGTCGGCCAATCGATCGCCGAGTTCGAAGCCACGCCTGGCGCGCCCCTGCTGCTCGCGCTCAAGACCGGCGAGGACGCGCGCTTGTCGCCTCCCGGCGACCAGATGATCTGGGTCGGCAGCGTGCTTGGCGTCATGGGTGCGCGCGCCACCATTCACGCGTGGGCTGAGGAAAACGCGCTGCGCGTGCTGCCGCACCTGCGCAACTTCGGCGACATGTTCAATCCCGCGCGTGCGGGCATTGCCGAAGTGGTAATTCCTCCTTCTTCGGGATTCATCAACAAGACCATCGGCGAACTGCGCCTGCGCACGCGCTACGGCATGTCGGTGCTGGCGATCAATCGCGGCGACCGTATTTTTCGCGACAACGTGCGTGAGGTCGGCATCCGCCAGGGCGACACGTTGGTGCTGCATGGCTTCTGGAACAGCCTTTCGCAAGCTGCGGAGGAGCACGACTTCGTGGTGGTCACCGACTATCCGAAGGAGGAACAGCGCCCGCACAAACTCTGGAACGCGCTGGGCTTTTTCGTGCTGGCGATGGGCCTCGCGCTGGTGACGGATCTG
>JBKJND010000342.1:0-6525 GCA_046596095.1 Ahniellaceae bacterium
GCGGCGATATGGCAACTGCAGTCGTTCTAGCACTACCTCGGCGGCGCGTGTGATGCGCTCGTGCTCGGCGTCGCTTTCGTGCGGTCTCGAAACGGTCACCAGCTCAACCTTTTCAAACTGGTGCTGGCGAATCATGCCGCGTGTGTCGCGGCCGTGACTGCCCGCCTCGGCGCGAAAACAAGGAGAGTGAGCGACAAGGCGCATCGGCAGCGCGGTGTCTTCGACGATCTCGTCGCGCACCAGATTCGTCAACGGCACTTCGGCGGTCGGGATGAGGTACCTCCCAGGCTGCACGTTGCCCAGCGCGTCGGCCACGCCAGCCTGGAACAAGTCTTCCTCGAACTTCGGGAGCTGGCCAGTGCCGCGCATCGACTCGGCGTTGACGAGCAGTGGAACGTTGCACTCAGCGTAGCCGTGCTCCTGTGTGTGCAGGTCGAGCATGAACTGGGCCAGCGCACGATGCAGGCGCGCGAGCCCGCCGCGCAGCACGGTGAAGCGTGCACCCGACAGCTTTGCGCCTGCGTCGCCGTCGAGCCAGCCATTGCGAGCGCCGAGTTCGACGTCATCCATGACCGCAAAGTCGAACTCGTGCGGCGTCCCCCACCGGTGGACTTCAACGTTGGCGGATTCATCGGCTCCGATCGGCACCGACGCATCCGCCAGATTCGGGATACCTAGTGCTATGCGGTCAATGTCTCGTAGCGTGTCATTCAGCTTATTCGACAAATCGTGGAGAACATCACCGATGTGGGAAACCTCTTCCATAAGTTCGGCAACGTCTTCGCCCTTCGACTTGGCCTGCCCTATCGCCTTGGACCGTGTGTTGCGCAGGTTCTGCAGCTCCTGCGTGCGCGTCGACAGTTGCTTGCGTTCGGCTTCGAGCGATTCAATGGCCGCGACGTCCAAATCGAACCCGCGCGCACGCAAGGACTCAGCTGTTTCGCGGGCGTTGTTGCGCAGTAGTTGCGGATCGAGCATCGGAATCAACAGTCGGCAAAGGTCGGCGATTATCGCGGCTGCGCGGCCGCCGCGTCACCCGCTGCCGCAAGCGTCGTCCGTCAGGTCGCTCAGCGACCTGACCTGCCACGGTGGTGTAGGTCAGGTCGGCTCTGACGACCTGACGTCCGTTCGCGATGCCGAATGGAGATTTCGCCGGGATTTCTCAGGTCGCTCAGCGACCTGACCCACAGGAAATGCGTGGCGCAAGCCTTCAATTGCGGCTACGGCTCAGCCACCGCTGCGACTGCGTCGGCGAGGATGAAGCCGACGATCGCTTCAACAGCTTGACCGAGCAACCAGTCGCTCGGATACCGGCATCAGTTCCAGTACGGCACGTGCGATGTCAGGGTCTCCAGCACGCCCGCGACTGCTGCCACGCCAGCGCGACGACTCACTCCTCCCGCCACGTGACTGAGTACCCATGCGAGCAATACGTCCAGAGTCGATCCGTTGCGGCGTGACAGCCCAGCTCCGTGCCCATGCCCTTCGGACTGGCATGTCGATTGCCCCCGGATCGATGCAAGGCCAATCCTAATACGGTTGCTGCCGATCAGGCGCCCTTCGGACTCCGCGCCGCGCGCAGTGCGTCGAGCTTTTCTTTCAGGCGAATTTCCAGACCGCGGTCGACCGGGCGGTAATACACCTGCTCGCCGATAGCGTCGGGAAACGCAGTCTGGCCTAGCGCGACGCCGCCGGCTTCGTCGTGGTCGTAACGATAATCGCGGCCATAACCAAGGTTCTTCATTAGCCGTGTCGATGCATTGCGCAAATGCAGCGGCACCTCCAGCGATCCACCGCGTGCGACGCCCGCACGCGCTGCGCCAAACGCCACGTACGCGGCATTGCTCCGCGCGGTGCTCGCGAGATAGATGACGACTTGCGCGAGTGCGAGTTCGCCTTCGGGCGAGCCCAGTCGGTCGTACGCCTCCCAGGCATCGATAGCCATCGCCAGCGCACGTGGATCGGCAAGACCCACGTCCTCGACCGCCATCCGGGTCAGCCGCCGCGCGAGATAAATCGGGTCGCAGCCACCGTCGAGCATGCGGGCGAACCAATAGAGAGCCGCGTCCGGATTCGAGCTCCGCACCGACTTGTGCAAAGCGGAGATCTGGTCGTAAAAGGCTTCCCCGCCTTTGTCGAACCGACGAGTGCGGTCGGCCAACACCTGCATCAAGGTGGGTTCGTCAATGCGCCCGTCGCGCGCGAGATCGGCTGCGATCTCGAGCAAGGTCAAGCCGCGCCGCACATCGCCGTCGGCGGCCTCGGCAATTGTCTTGAGTGCGCTGTCGTCAACGGAGAGTTGCATGGCAGCGAGGCCATGCTCGGCATCGGACAACGCGCGTCGCAGGGTCATCGCGATGTCGGCAACTCCGACCGCTTCGAGCACGTGCACGCGACAGCGCGATAGCAGCGCCGAGTTGAGTTCGAACGACGGATTCTCGGTGGTGGCGCCCACCAGCACGACATGTCCCTTCTCCACCGCCGGCAGAAACGCGTCCTGTTGCGCCTTGTTGAAGCGATGCACTTCGTCGATAAAAAGTACGGTGCGTCCGCCATCGACGAAGCGCGTTTCGGCTTCGGCGAGTACGCGCCGCACTTCCGGAAGCCCCGACAACACTGCAGAGATTGCGATGAAATTCGCGTCCGCGTAGTCGGCGAGCAGCAAGGCCAGCGTGGTCTTGCCGCAGCCGGGCGGACCCCACAGGATCATCGAATGCGGCCGGCCCGATTCGATGGCGCGGCGCAATGCGCTGGTGGGCGCGAGCAGGCGTTGTTGCCCGACCATATCGTCGAGCTTGCGTGGACGCATGCGCTCCGCGAGCGGGCGCAAGGCCTCTCGCGCGGCAGCGTCTGCCGCCGTATCGGGCAACTCGGGTGTGCTGACTACGCGTTTCGCCAAGGCTTCAGTCGCGCAGCGGCTGCGTGTTCGGGCGCGGCACCGCTTCACCAATCACGTCGGTGCCGGGCGGTGGAGTAAACGCGAAGAGTTTGTCGTCGAGTTTCGGATTGCGCTGCCATCCGCTGAAACGCCAGGTGGTCAGTTGTCCGAGGCCATCGCGAACTTCCATGCGCGCTGGACCCCTGGAATCGAATGCGATGGTGCAATCCTCAAGCGAACCGCTCTCGTCCTGGTAGCGCGGCTTGAGCAGCAACGTCAGCAGGCCGTCCTTTGCCTTGCCTTCGGCCACGGTGTAATCGCGGTCGAGTTGCGAGAAGTCGATCAGCACCGTCAGCGGTGAGCGCGCTTCCTCGCTTGCCTGTTGTCGCACGGTCACCTGTTCGAGATCGATATCGTGAATCCAAACGTTGTCGCCGTCGGCAACAATGGTCTGCGGATACGGCGCCGCATATTCCCAGCGGAACTGACGCGGCGCGCGCAGCGCCAGCGTGCCGCGTGTGGTCTCGCCTTTGGCACCGTTGCTGCTCTTCGACTCCTGCACAAAATTTCCGCTAAGGCTGTCGAGACCCTTGGTGAATGCCTCGAGCTGGTCACGCGCCGACCCCGCGTGTGCCAAGCCGGCGGCGAAGCTCGCAATCGCAAACCCTGCGATCAGAAAAATGGAACGCATTCGGCCACTCCAGGAATTAACGAAACTGTTGTGCATTGTCGGACGCGCCTTCTGAATCCACACGCCCAAGCAAATCTCTACGTGGGAACTTGCAACCCCAACTTCAATCCCGCATTTTCCCTTCTCCCCACGCGCGGGGAGAAGGAGAATTTAATCGCGTGGTGGAGGCGGAGCGAGCACGGTGCGGTTGCCGTTGTGCTCGGGGGCGCTGACGATACCGGCAGCTTCCATCTCCTCGATCAGGCGCGCGGCGCGGTTGTAGCCAATCTTGAGGCGGCGCTGCACGCCTGAGATCGACGCGCGCCGCGATTCCGTGACGATGCGTACGGCCTGATCGTAAAGCGCGTCGGACTCACCGCCGCCTTCCCCCTCCCCTGCTTCGGGCAAGCCGCCTGCGCCGACCACATTGCCATTGCCGAGCGACTGCACTTCGTCGAACACACCTGGCAGGTAGCTGACGATCCCCGCATGACTCTTCAAATGCGCGACCACGCGATGCACTTCATCGTCGCTCACGAAAGCGCCGTGCACGCGCTCGGGCATGGCCGTGCCAGGCGGCAGATACAACATGTCGCCGTGACCGAGCAGCGTCTCGGCGCCCGACTGGTCGAGGATGGTTCGCGAATCGATTTTCGACGACACCTGAAACGCGATGCGCGTCGGAATATTGGCCTTGATAAGGCCGGTGATGACGTCGACCGATGGGCGCTGCGTCGCCAGGATCAGATGGATGCCGGCCGCGCGTGCCTTTTGCGCGAGTCGCGCAATCAGCTCCTCAACCTTTTTGCCGACGATCATCATCATGTCGGCGAATTCGTCGATAAGCACGACGAGGTACGGCAATGGCTCGAGTACATCGGCCTGACGCCCCGGCTCATCCGGGCGCGCGACGAACAACGGATCGCGCAAGGGCTGCCCGGCGTCGGCTGCATCACGCACCTTGCGGTTGAAACCCGCGAGATTGCGCACGCCGACCGCGGCCAGCAGGCGATAACGCCGCTCCATTTCCGCGACGCACCAGCGCAGCGCGTTGGCTGCTTCCTTCATGTCGGTCACGACCGGCGCCAGCAGATGCGGGATGCCCTGGTATACGGACAGTTCCAGCATCTTGGGATCGATCATGAGGATGCGCACTTCGCGCGCCGTGGCCTTGTACAGGAGGCTCAACACCATCGCGTTGAGCGCGACCGATTTGCCCGCACCGGTAGTGCCGGCGACCAGCAAATGCGGCATCTTGCCGAGATCGACCACGGTGGGCTTGCCGCCGATGTCCTTGCCGAGTGCCAGCGTCAGCGGCGACTTCGACGCATCGTATTCCTTCGAGCGCAGCATTTCCGAGAGGTACACCGTCTCGCGCTGCGCGTTCGGAATTTCAAGTCCGATCACCGACTTGCCCGGAATGACGTCGACCACGCGCACGCTCACCACGGAGAGCCCGCGCGCGATGTCCTTGTCGAGATTGGCGATCTGGCCGCCCCGCACGCCCGCCGCCGGCTCCATCTCGAAGCGCGTGATGACCGGCCCCGGGAACACGTCGACCACGCGTGCGTCGATACGGAAATCCTTGAGCTTGACCTCGACCTGGCGCGACAGCGCCTCAAGCGTTTCGGGCGAATAGCCTTTGGGTTGCGGCTTTGGTGTGTCGAGCAGCGCCAGCGGCGGCAACTCGCCGTCGGGCAGACCGGTGAACAGCGGAATCTGCAACTCGCGCGTGGCGCGTTCGCTTTTTTCAAGCGCGCCGGGGGCGCTTTCGATGCGAACCGGCGTGCGCAACGCGCGTCTCGCGCGCTCGGATTTGCGCGCGGTCTCGCGATCCTCGGCCGCGCTAGCGGCTTCAGAGCGCTCGCCGCGCGTGCGCCAGAAGTTTGCCAATCGATTCCAGAGGGAGAGAGCGACCCCGCCGATGCCTTCGAGCACCGCGAGCCACGAGATTCCGCTGAACAGCGTCGCTCCAGCAAGTAATGCGGCCAGCGCAAACAAGGTGGCTCCAAGCGGCCCCATAAGTTGGGTCAGCGCGTTGCCCAGCAACTGCCCAACCAGTCCGCCCGCGTTGGCTGGCAGCTCGCTTCGCGAGGAATAAAAGTGCAGATGCGCGAGAGCGCCCGCGCCAAGCATCAGCAGTACGCCGCCGATCAGCCGCAACGACGACTCCGCCGCGCCACTGAAGGGGCCTCGCTGCGGCGGCCGCACCACCCGCCACGCGGTCAGCGCCAGCACGAACGGCAACAGATACGCGGGAGCACCAAATAGATAAAACGCCAGGTCGGCGATCCACGCGCCCACGCTGCCGCCGATGTTGCGCGTGGGCCCTGCGTAGTCGGCATGCGACCAGCCGGGATCGCCGGAGTGATAGGTAAGGAGCGCAGCCGCGAGGTACGCCACCAGCGGCAGCAGCACCAGCACCGCGACTTCGCGCAGCCGCCGATCGTCGCGCCAGCGGGCTTGTCGTGCGGCGGTCGTGGGCGTAGCCATTTTTGCGGGCGATCTCACGGTGTCAATTTACCTTAAAAACGCACCGTAGGCGATTGATTAGACGCAATATTACGCGCCGAACAATCAGAGCTTCATGTTGGCGAGGGCGGGATGCACGAGCTTGCCGCCTTCAATGTTGATGCCGCGCATCAGCGCCTGGTTGTCGCGCCAGCTGCCCGAGGCCAGCTTGTTGACCCAAGGCAGGATCGCCGCGCAAATCGCCTGCGACGAGGTTTGCGGCACCGCGCCCGGCATGTTAGTCACTGCGAAATGGATCACGCCTTCCTCGATGTAGGTCGGCTCCTTCCACGTGGTCGGGCGTGAGGTCTCGAAACAGCCGCCCTGATCGATGGAGATGTCCACCACCACGCTGCCGTCCTCCATGCCCGCGATCATCTCGCGCGTCAGCACGTGCGGAGCAACTGCACCGGTCACCAGCACCGCGCCGACCACCAGGTCAGCGGACGCCACTTCGCGGGCCACG
>JBKJND010000015.1:0-9672 GCA_046596095.1 Ahniellaceae bacterium
GTTCAGCACCCCGAAGCGCCGCTGCTCGACGATGGGAACTTCCACAGCGGGTGGCAGGATTTGTCGCTTGGCTTGTCCTATCTCGGTCAGTGGCGCGGATTTGCCATCAGTCCTCAACTCACGGCGTCGATTCCGACGCACGAGTATCCGCATTTCGGAAATGCGGCGCTCGGACAGAATCTGTGGTCGCTGGGCCTCGGATTTGACGTCAGCAGGCAGCCTGAGTTCTCGAACTTTTTCTACGCTTTCGGCTACAGCTACCGCTTTGTCGAGAAAACGCTGGGATACAACGTGAACCGGCAACAGTTCCGGCTGTCGGGTGGCTACTACTTCACGCCCAGGTTTTCCGCCAGCCTGTTCCTGGATGCAAGCAAGGGCCGCGGCGTCAAAGGCACCGACATAGGCAGACTGAGCCTCAACTTCACCAGCGAACTCTGGTACCAGCATGATCGCCTGGATAGTCGGGAAGGCATCATTGGGGGAGCGAGCTGCGCCTATCAGGTCAACGACGACTACTCCGTCTCGCTGACTGCCGCGAAATTGCTGCGGGGACGCGATCGACAGGACTTGCGTCATGCGTACGAGATCCAGGTATCGCGCAGTTTTTGACGTGGCCCGGGATCGGTGCCGTAATCGCCGTGGTGGATTGCCGTACCTAACATCGAGAACGCAGCTCCGAAACAAACCGCTTTTTCGTCGCGACGCCGTAAGGAGAATGCAGTGAAGACTATTTCAAACAAGAGTCTGCTTGCTGTTGCGTTGATGGCGAGCATGTTGTGCCTGGTGCATGAGCCCGCCGTGGCCTGTGGAGAGAACCAGTTCAGCACCGGTCACGGTCTGCGCTACCAGGGCTTCCTCGCGCCCCGGCCTGCAACCGTGGTCGTGGTCGACGACGGATCGGGTGATCGCGACGAGCTCTATGCGGGACTTGCCAAGGCCGGGCATCGCGTGACCGTGGTGGCGAATCGCGACGGACTGGCCACGGTCCTGGCCAACGTGAAAGTCGACGTGCTGATTGCGGACCTGCAAGACGTGGATTCGATGACGAGTACAGCACCGAGCGGTACCCGCGTCCTGCCAGTGGTTTCAAGGAAGCTTCGCGACGCTCCGGAAACGCGCCGACGCTTCGATTTGATACTGCTCGAGGGAGCGAGCCTGGGTCAGTATCTCAAGTCGATCGATCGACTTGTCGGTGCGGCGACGAGATGAGCCACCGAATGGCCGAATGCGTGCGCAGGATCGCGGGAACTCTCGTTGTCATGACGATGGTCGTGGCATTCCAGCCCGTGCGGGCGTCCGACGGAAGTTCGATCCCGGGCGAACTGGATTCCGCTGCGCCCGCCATCAGGACCTTCGAGCCGCCCACTGCGGTACGCAAGCGTGGGCGCGTCGGCCTGACGTACCAGAACCTCGGCACCTTTGGGGCGCTAACGGGGACGGGAGACGTGTTTGGCACCCATGAGACCGACACCCATGCGATTCGTCTGGATCTCGACTACATGATTGGCGCGCGATGGGAAGCCCACGTGTCGGTTCCGTTCATCCGCAAGCGGTCGCGCGGAGGATTCATCGCGCATGACCCGCGCCGCCTCACCGTGCAGCACCCCGAAGCGCCGCTGCTCGACGATGGGAACTTCCACAGCGGGTGGCAGGATTTGTCCCTGGGTGTGTCCTATCACGGTCAGTGGCACGGTTTTGCCATCAGTCCTCGACTCACGGCGTCGATTCCAACGCACGAGTATCCGCACTTCGGAAACGCAGCGCTCGGACAGAACCTGTGGTCGCTGAGCCTCGGGTTCGACGTCAGCAGGCAGCCCGACTTCTCGAACTTTTTCTACGCGTTCGGATACAGCTACCGCTTCGTCGAGAAAACGCTGGGATACAACGTTAACCGGCAACACTTCCGGCTCTCCGGTGGCTACTACTTCACGCCCAGGTTTTCCGCCCGCCTGTTCCTGGATGCAAGCAAGGGCCGCGGCGTCAAATCCGTCGACATACGCAGACTGAGCCTCAACCGCACCAGCGAGCTCTGGTACCAGCATGATCGGCTGGATCTTCGGGAAGGCATCATCGGGGGAGCGAGCTGCGCCTATCAGGTCAACGACGACTACTCCGTCTCGCTGACCGCCGCGAAATTGCTGCGGGGTCGCGATCGACAGGCTTTGCGCCACGCGTACGAGATCCAGGTATCGCGCAGTTTTTGACGTGAGCGGTGTCGTGTCTGCGGCGTCTGCCGAAACCCGTGCCGGAAACACTCCTTCTTGCCGCTTGGTTCCGCGTGCGCGTAACCCACGAGTTACGGCGCCTTGCCGCGCGCGGTGCGCTGCAGATCGCCGAGTAGCTGGTACGGCGAGTCGTGGTAGCGGTGGCAGGTGATGCAGGTCGACTCGACGAGCTTGGTGGCGGCTTCGCCGCCGTGGCATTGGCGGCAGTTGTCGATGCCGGGGATGAGCAGGTCCGTACTCGTCTTCGATGTCGTGGCGAGATGGCACTCGACGCACTCCATGGTGCTATGTCCCGCGTGCGGGAACAGTGCTTTCGCGAACCACGAGCCGGCGACGCGCACCGGATCGACCTTCCACTGATCCTGCGCGGAGCCCTCCTGCCGGGTCACGGTGTGGCACACGTTGCAGGCGCGTCCGACGAACAGGCTCTCGCCAATCTCGCTGGCGCGATCGCCTGCCCAGGCGCGCGCTTCGATCGTCTGCGCGGGGGTCAGGGATTGACCCGGCCGCCGCCGCTGCTGCACGAACATCGGCGCGCGCGCGTCTTCGTAGCCACCGGCCAGTGCGCGGCCTGCGTAGTACTCGTCGAGCATCGCCAGGATTTCCGGAATCTTTGCGTGCGGCACCTCGCGCTCGGGCGAGAGCACATCGAAATCGAGACGATGGCAGCTTTGGCACATCGTCTCGAAGTCGACCGGCTTCATCCGACCACCACCGGGTTCGGCGGCGTGACAGGAACCGCAGCCGAGCATGCGCAAACCCTCCGGGCCCTTGAGGCCACCGGCGTCGAGATGCAACGCGTGAGGGAACTTGAGCCCCGAAGCTTCGCGCAGGCCGGGCTTTAGTTCCACGCGCGTGGGCGTGAAGCGACCCTCGTTGTTCCAGCCGGGCAGATTGACCTTGAGCGGCGGATGCGCGGTGCCGAAGTCGCCTGCATCGATCAGCCTGGTTGCGTTCTTGCTGCGTGCCTGGAGGTCCTGATGGCAGTCGGAACACAGCGACTGCTGCGCATCGATCAACTTGTCGGCGCCGTTGTGATCCCGATGGCAATGCGCGCAGCGCGTGTTGCCGAGCTCCGGCAGGTTGAAGCGTTTGGGGTCGGCGTGCGCCGCGGCTGCGCCGTGGCAGGCACCGCACGCTTCGTCGCGCACCGGCTGGAAGGGTTTCTCGTGGCATGCCTCGCATCGGTCGCCAAAGGTGTGATGCGCGCGCGCGAGTTCACCCGATTGCCAGGTTGCGCGGCTGGTCAGAGGAATGAGGTCGATCACCGGCCGCGTCTGCGGGACGAAGTGCGCGAACATCGGCAGCAGCAGGAACAGCAACGTAACCGCCGCGAACAGGAACCATGCGGGGCGACGCTTGGACAGCCACGTGTCCGCAAGCGAGGTGTTGAGCGCTTGCCCCGCCACTCGCGATTCGACCGATTCGAGCGGGCTGACTTCAACCGCTGCGTCGAAACCCTTGGGCGCGTCCAGCAGTTTGAGACGCACGCCGCCAAGCTCGATGATCGAACCGCGTTTGACGATTGCGTTGCGCTCGCTGCGCCCGTCGATGCGCACGCCCGTGACAATCTGCGATTCGATCCTGACCTTGCCGGCACCGAGCGCAGTCAGCGTAGCGTGCGCGAGTGCTGCACGGATGTCGGTCAAGGCAATCACTTGATCGGCGCCGCGACCCACGGTCAGCGTATCGCCGTCGAACGCGAAGTCCTGATAACCGACGTTGCCTTTGCCCTTGCGGGTGATGCGGCGGACAAACCAGCGCATACTCTTTACGTCCCTCTGTTCTGCTGACTACCAGTAAAAGAAAACGACGATGATGTGCGCGGTCAGCGCCGCCAACAACGCGAACGTCAGAGGCACGTGAATGTATAACCAGAGTTCCAGCAGCGATTGCAGCTGGATGTCGCGGCTGACGCGCGACGCCAGCGCCTTCTTGCGCGACAGCGCATCGACGAGCTTGCGCATGGTTTCGGCTTGCACGTCGGTGGCCTTGCCCGCAAGGAAATCGACCATCGCGTACATGGTCGGCATTTCCTGCGTGCGCGGTTCGGCCGATTGACCCGCCTTCTCGCGTTTGTCGAGCGCATCGCGCACCTGCTTGAGCGCCTGTTCGGACGCATCGTTGGTGCGCAGCATTCCGAGGACGCCGCCCCCAAAACGCGTGTTCTCGATCGAGCGCGCCACGATCGCGTGCAGGCGCGCGTCGATGCCGTCTGCCAGTTGCAGCGTCTGTTGATCCAGGCTGGCGATCTCCTCGATCATGGTCTGGCGCGAAGCGTTCTCGCGATTGCGCGTCATCAGCGCGGGGTAGCGCAAGTACGCGAATACGCCGACAAAGCCCGACACGATCACGATAGTCATGAGTGCAAAGGCAAGGGTGTGCACATTCCAGCTGAACTGGAATCCGGAATGCAGCAGCGCGATCAGCAGCAGCGCCGTGCCGAGGTAAACGTGCGCCGATAGCCAGCCCCCGACCGAGCCGAAGTTGCTCGCATAGCTGCGTTTGCGCAAACCGTAAGTCGTGAGCCAGTAGATCAGTGCCGCTCCGATCGTTCCAAGCGTATAGCCGAGCCAAGTGCCGCCATTCGGGCGCGGCGAAGGGTCGTGCCAGATGTAGGCGACGAGACTGCCGAGCAGCAGCACCAGCGCCACCCACAGGTAGCGCTTCTTCGCAAAAGTCAAAAAAGAGTCATGCATTCCAGATAGCCCACCGTAGATCAGGTCGGCTTGCCGACCTGACGCGCATCGTCCGGGAATTGTCAGGTCGCTGCGCGACCTGACCTACATCGAGCGCGCGCATTGGATCTTGCACCCTCACCGCCGCGACTGTGCGTAGGCGGGGAACTCCTCCGGCGAGATGCGGACCGCCGCGCCGGTGGGGCAGGCGCGCACGCAAGCGGGGCCGCCTGCGAGGTCTTTGCACATGTCGCACTTGACGGCTTTCTTCGGCGAGGCGGGCTTTTTCGCATCACCCTTGGCGTCGGCTTTCTCGACGTAGGGCGCTTCGCCCGGACCGCTGCCGGCGCCGAACAGCAACCACGACAACAGGCCAGGCTTCTGCGGCGGCTTGGACGCCATCTGGATGACGCCGTAAGGGCAATTGCGCTTGCAGTTGCCGCAGCCAATGCAATTGTCGGCGATGAACACCTCGCCATTCGGCGCGCGATGGATCGCGTCGGGCGGGCAATCCTTCATGCAGTGGGGATGCTCGCAGTGCCGACACGAAGTCGGCACGTGAATTTCCGCGAAGCTCGGCCCCGCTTCGCGATCCAGGCGCGACGTGCCGCCGTGCGTCTCCGCGCAAGCCTTCTCGCAGTTGTCGCAACGCACGCACAAGGACTCGTCGATCAAAAGGATATCGGTGGCTTCGCCTGCGCCTTGCGAGATCAGGAACGAGATCAGATCGCCGCCAGTGGGAAGGTTCTGCAAGGCGAGATTGGCTGCAGCGCGCTGTCGGTACTCGGACTGGATACGCAGGCGCAGCATGGGATTTTTCTGCATGAGATCGCGAAACGCCGCCGCGTCGACGCGTACGGTTTCAGACCCGATCGCGGCGGTTGCAGTGGCGGTGCGCTTGCCTTCGCCCATCATGGTCATCTCGCCGACATAGTTGCCGGCGGCCACGTAGGAGAGCACGACCTCGCGACCACCAATCTGGCGCGAAATAGTGAGCGAACCGACGCGCACCAGATGCAGGCAATCGCCTTCCTCGCCTTCACGAAAGAGTACTTCGCCGGCCTTGAATTTCTCGATAGTGGCGTTGTCGACGATTGGCGCCAGCTCCTGATACGAAGACTCTGGCGCAAAGCGGCTCTGGATCGCGCGCAAGATAAATACCGTATCGATGTCGCGTTTCACCGCCGCCACCGAGTTGATCAGCTTGTTCATTGAGCGCCGCGGCGTTTCGACCAGCACGCAGGTGGCACCGCCAACGATGGTCGCAGAGCGGCGGCGTCCGGAGATGAGGCTCATCTCGCCGAAAAATTCGCCGCGCTTGAGCGTGATGCGGCGATCGCCATCGAGAATGACCTGTGCCTCGCCCTCGACGATCGAATAGAAACTGTCGGTGTAATCGTTGCGTGCAAACACCACTTCGCCGGGTTTGGGCGTGCGGATTTCCGAGTCGATCATGAATTCGCGCAATTGCAGCGGCGTAATGTGCGAGAGCACACGCACGTTGCTTTGTACGCGGGCAAGCGCGGCGTCCACCGAAGTGAACCCGGGCATCTTGTCGAACTTCTGGCGCAGCAGCGGCTCGTCGGCGGGCTCGACTGGACGGCCGAGAATATGTTCGACGACCTCATAACCTTGATTCATCGCCTGCTTGATCAGCGGATAACCGCCCAGCGCGCCGACGATGTAGAGACCCGGCACGTTGGATTCGTATTTCGAACTGATCGCCGGCACCGACGCCGGATCCTTGTTCGGAAACTCGACGCCGCAAGCTTCGACAAACGCACGCGGCGCCGACGCGCCGAGGCGTGCAATGACGCGATCCAGCGCGATCTCGGCCTTGCCGTTCGGCGTCGACAGCGCCATGCGCCCAGGCTTTGCGCCGCCCTCGACGGCTTCCACAAGATCGGGCCCTGAACCGAAATAGCATTCGATGCGGCCCTCGCCGATGCCTTTCATGATCGCCTGGAGATTGCCTTCCTTGGCACGCGCGAACTCGTCGCGGCGATTGATCACGATCACCTTGTTCTTGTCGGCAAGGGCGACGGCGTTCTCGATGGCCGCGTCGCCAGCACCGACGACCACGATGGTTTCGCCTTCGTACTCGTCCGGATCGTCGAGCTGGTACTGCACGAACGGTAAATCTTCGCCCGCGACGCCCAGCTTGCGGATGTTGCCTTGCAGTCCAATGCCGAGCACTACGGTGTCGGCTTCAAACTCGCGCCCGTTGGCGCATTTGATCGCGAAATGTCCGGCCGGCTGTTTCGCGATCGCCGTGACCTCGCAGCCATGCACGACGTTGGTCTTGACCTTGGCGACGCCGCCATTCCACTCGCCGAGGATCTTCTCGCGCGTGCCGGCCGCAAACGTCAACGGCGAGCGCAGCGGCAACGCGTCTGGCTCGGCCATGACGTGCTTGCCTTTCTGATAGCGATAGATCGTGTTCGAGAGGTGCTGCTCGCTTTCGAGCAGGATGTGGCTGACGCCAAGCTCGGCCGCGTGCGCTGCGGCGCTCATGCCGCCCGGCCCCGATCCCACTATCGCGATCCGGAAGCGTTCCGCCATTGAGGCCCCCCCTCTGAGGTGTTGCAGCGCAGACCTGTTCCGTCCGTGTCGTAAATTACGCTGACGTCACCGACATGATAGACCGAATGCCATGGGCGACCGTCACGCCGGCAAATTTTTTGCCGGCTTCGGGATTGCGGATGGCATGGCTTCTCGGCCATGCTTGGCGGCGGGCAGTGCACGCGCAGGTCTGGCGTAGTACAGGGTTGCGCGACTATCGTCAGAACTCGATGTCGCTTCCCAAGGCATCGATACGCACGTCGAAGAATCGTTCGTAAAAACCGGGGTCGTCGTACATGAGTCAGCAATTCGCCGAGTTTCTGTCCAGCCTGCCGCATTCGGAGGTGGCGAAAGACCCGGTGCTGCCTGTCGATCCCAAGCGCGTCGGGGCCTGGATCGATGCCTTGCCCCTGGCCAACGCGCCTGCCGCCACCAGCCAGTTGCTGGAGGGGCTCGCGCGTTTGAACCGTCAGTCGGCCGACGGGTCTGAGCGGCTAGCGGTGATGGAGCTCGTCCGCCGACCGGTACTCATGATGGTCGAGGTTCTCGACGTCCAGCTGATCGGCACGAGTTTTCCGTTGCCGTCGTCCAAAGTTGCGATGGCGGGTCAATTGATCGCGCTGCAGCAGGGGATGGCGATGGGCTATCGGCTTGCGCTGCGCGAGATTGCCGCAAGCGACGGCCGCATTTCATTCCTGCGCGCAAAAGCGGCGGCGACAGCGGCCACCCGCGCGAGCCTGCATCTCGCCGAATTGCTGTGCCGCGGTTATCTGATCTACGCAAGCCCAGGACCCGGCACCTGGCGCGATTTCCACAAACTGTATGCGTTCGCCGACGTGGCCGGCTTCGCCGGCAAGAGCGTCGACGACCCACTCAGGCGCGATCTTGAAACTTCAACTTCACAAAACTATCTCACCGCTTTGCTGCACGCACTCAGCAACCCTTATCGGATGGCGCAACGCGAAAGCGTTGACGCGTTTGCCGCGTGCCGCATCCTCGCGCAGCGCGCCATGCTTTTGCCGCGCAGCAACAACAGCCCCAACACAGTAGCCATCGAACTGAACAAGGACGAGGGACCTGGCTATCTGCCTGAAGAGCGCCTCGAAGCCGGCAACGCGGACGTGTTTATCGACCTCGATCCGGTGTTGGCGTGGCTTGCTCACGAAACCCTCGGGCGCGCACCCACCACCCCGTTCGCGCTCAAAGGCAAAGACGTCCCCTCGGTTACGCTGACGCCCGAGGCACTTGCGCGCATGACCTCAAGCTGGCGGCCTGCGCCGGTTCGCAGTCATGCACGGTTGCCTGCCGGACACCATCTCGACGCACTCGTCGGTCACTCAGCGCTGCATCACGCGCTGTCTGGCGGCCTCGATGTCGATTCCATCGAGCGCAGTTTCGGCGGCGAGGCGCAAAATCTTGCGGCCAACATGAGTGCGTCGTGGAGCGAACGTTACGGCGAGCCGCAAGCGCCGCAGCGGCATTCGGCACTGGTGCTCGATCAGAGTCTTGGTGGCTATCGTCTGGAATGGGACAACGTGGTCGGCGCGCGACTGCGCGTCGGCGAGGCGATCGGTCTCGCGCCCGCAGGCATGGCGGACGATGAAACCGACTGGATGGTCGGGCTGGTGCGATGGATGCGCATCCTGCCGGATGGTCGCGTCGACGCGGGCGTAGAGCTGTTGTCGCGACAGGCGCGCGCGGGCGCGCTCAGTACTTACAGCGTCGATCAGCGCAAGGCGCAGCCGCTGCGGGTGATCGCGATGCGTCCGAGCAAGGGCGATGGCGACGCGCGCGAGTTGTTGGTGCCGAACGGCGTCGACCGCAGCGCGGCGTTGTTCCGACTCATTCTGGCGCCCAATCCGTACGACCCGACCGATGTGTCCGAACGCGAGCGCTTTTCCAGCTATGAGCAGCTCGAAAACAATGGTGTCTACCTGCACCTGCGCCCCGTGGCCCCCGAGCCCCGTAACTGAGCATCGAGCGCTGGCCTCCGAAACTGGCGGATAAGATCCCCCAATGACCGCAAACCGCGATTTCGTCAATTCAGCAAACTCAGCTGACTCTTCCACCGCGCGTGTCGAGGTGCCTGCATTCTCGGTACGTAAACGTCGGCGAGGCGTCGCGATCGATGGCGTGATGGTGGGCGCGGGTGCGCCCGTTGTCGTGCAGTCGATGACCAACACCGACACCGCGGACGCGGTCGGCAC
>JBKJND010000134.1:0-6526 GCA_046596095.1 Ahniellaceae bacterium
GGCGCGATCAACATCATCGCCACCGTGCTCAACATGCGCGCCCCGGGCGTCGACCTGCTGAAGATGCCGGTGTTCGTGTGGAGCTGGCTGATCACCGCGTTCCTGCTCATCGCGGTGATGCCGGTGCTGGCCGGCGCGGTCACCATGCTGCTGACCGACAAGTTCTTCGGTACCACGTTCTTCTTCGCCGGCGGTGGCGGTGACCCGGTGATGTTCCAGCACATCTTCTGGTTCTTCGGGCACCCCGAGGTCTACATCATGATCCTGCCGGCGTTCGGGATCGTGTCGGAGATCATCCCGACGTTCTCGCGCAAGCCGCTGTTCGGTTACCAGGCAATGGTCTACGCGGTCGCGTCGATCGCATTCCTGTCGTTCATCGTGTGGGCGCACCACATGTTTACCGTGGGCATGCCGCTCGGCGGCGAGCTCTATTTCATGTACGCAACGATGCTCATCGCGGTGCCGACTGGAGTGAAAGTCTTCAACTGGGTCAGCACCATGTACAAGGGCTCGCTGACCTTCGAGACGCCGATGCTGTTTGCGATCGGCTTCATCATCATGTTCACGATTGGCGGTTTCTCCGGGCTCATGCTTGCGATTGTGCCGGCCGACTTCCAGTATCACGACACGTATTTCGTGGTCGCGCACTTCCACTACGTGCTGGTGACCGGCGCCATCTTCGGCATCATGGCGGGCTGTTATTACTGGCTGCCGAAGTGGACTGGCCACATGTACAACGAGACGCTCGGCAAGTGGCATTTCTGGCTGTCGACGTTCTTCGTCAACCTGCTGTTCTTCCCGCAGCACTTTCTCGGGCTCGCCGGCATGCAGCGTCGCGTGCCCGATTACAACGTGGCGTTCGCCGATTTCAATTTGTGGTCTTCGATTGGCGGCTTCGGATTTGGCCTCGCCCAGCTGCTCTTTGCGTACATCGTCATCAAGACGATCCGCGGCGGCGTGCCGGCCACCGCGCAGGTGTGGGAAGGCGCGCATGGCCTGGAGTGGACGTTGCCGAGCCCGCCGCCGCATCACAGCTTCACCACGCCACCGATAATCGAGGACCGCATGCTTGCGCACGGCGATGTCTCGCACTAACGATGCCAGGTTCACTTATCCGCTGCCCATGATGCTGGATCCAGCCGACCCCGCCCGGATAAGTGAACCTCGCACCGATCGCCGCCGCGCGGCGCGCCGCACGGCGCTGATCGTGGGCGCGATGGCGGTCGCCATCTACGCTGGATTCCTGATCCTCGCTGCGGTGGGCAGCACGTGATCGATCGGCAGGATCCGAACGTGCGCATGCTCAAGCGCGGCGCGCTGGTTTGCGGTGCAACGTTTCTGCTCTGCTTCTCGATCGTGCCGCTGTACCGGATCGCGTGCGAGAAGGTGTTCGGAATCAAGCTCGACGACCGCGCGATTGGCGTAAGCGAAGTCGCTGCGCAGCAAGCAGACGAGAGTCGACTGGTGACGGTGCAGTTCGTTGCCAACGTCAATTCAGGGCTTGCGTGGCAGTTCGCGCCCGACGTGGTCGAGATGAAGGTGCATCCGGGGGTGCCGACGATGGCCAACTTCACCGCCAGCAATCGGGCGGGTATCGCGATCGTTGGCAACGCGGTGCCGAGCGTGGCACCCGCGACCAGCTCGAAATACTTCAACAAGACCGAATGTTTCTGCTTTACCGAACAGCGCCTTGAGCCCGGCGAGACGCGCGCCATGCCGGTGCGCTTCATTGTCGATCCGGCGTTGCCGAAGCACGTCGAGACGCTGACCCTGTCGTACACTTTCTACCGCAACGATATCGCCACGCAGCGTGTGGTGGCAGGCGAAAAGCGAAAAGGGGTCAGAGACAACTATCCGAGCAGCGAGAAGGAATTGGCGACGATCATGCGCGGATAATTGTCTCTGACCCCTTTTCGCCTGCTCCAGATAAGTGACTCTGACCCCTTTTCCCCTGGTGAACCCCATGGCGCACGCCGCAACGCATCACGACCCGAACCTCTACTTTGTGCCGCACGCGAGCCGCTGGCCCATTGTCGGCTCGGTCGCCTTGTTCACGACCATGCTGGGCGCTGCCACGTGGGTCAATGGCCTCGATTACGGGCGATGGTTGTTGCTCGCTGGTGTCGCCACGATGCTCTTCATGCTGTTCCGCTGGTTCGGCGACGTGATCCACGAGAGCTTGAGCGGGCATTACAACAATCAGGTCGACGTGTCCTTCCGCATGGGCATGTTGTGGTTCATTTTTTCCGAGGTCATGTTCTTCGGCGCGTTCTTCGGCGCGTTGTTTTACGCACGCGCGTTGTCGGTGCCGTGGCTCGGCGGCGCAGGGGATGGCGTGGCCACGCAGGAATTCCTGTGGTCGGCGTTCTCGTCGGCCTGGCCTACCAATGGACCCGCTTCGGTCGGCGGTCGCTTCGAGACCATTCCGGCGTGGGGCTTGCCGCTGCTCAATACCCTCATTCTGCTGTCGTCGGGCGTGACCATCACCATCGCGCATCACGCGCTGCGCGCCGGCCACAGGCGCAAGCTGTTGATCTGGCTCGGCGCTACCGTGCTGCTCGGCGCGGCGTTCCTGTTCTTCCAGGCCGAGGAGTACATCCACGCGTATCACGAGCTCAATCTGACGCTGGGTTCCGGCGTGTACGGCTCGACGTTCTTCATGCTCACCGGGTTCCACGGCATGCACGTGACGCTCGGCGCCATCATGCTCACCGTGATCTGGTTCCGCTGCGCCAAAGGCCACTTCACGCGCGACCACCACTTCGGCTTCGAGGCGGTCGCGTGGTACTGGCATTTCGTCGACGTGGTCTGGCTCGGCCTCTTCCTGTTCGTCTACGTCCTCTGATTGCAGAAAAGGGGACGGAGGTAATTAAGTCGCGACTTAATTACCTCCGTCCCCTTTTCTTGCCTTTTTCTTGCCTGAGGCTACTACTTCCCGACAATGACGCCGTGCGGCTCGATCACGCCGGTGAAGATGCCGAGGATGACGAGCAGGATCAACGCGACCGAAAGACCAATGCGCCAGGTCAGCGAGCGCGCCATGTTCGCGGTCTGGCCCTTGTCGACCATCATGTAAAACAGCGCGGCGCCCAGGTTGTAGAGCACCGCAAGAAACGCCACCACGATGAGAATTTTCTGCCAGCTCATTTTTTAGCGAAATCCGCAACAGCACGTCAGGCGAGGGCGCGGATTATAGGCGCACGACTGTGGGTGACCGCGTGAAGCCCAGGCAGCTCGCGTGGGCTCTTGCGGCGGTCGCGTTGACGGCGTTTTTCGTCATGCTCGGCCAGTGGCAGCTCGGACGCGCGCGCGAGAAAGAGCTGATGATTGCAGCGGTCGAGAGCGCAGAGCGCCGTGCGCCGAGCATTCTGTCGGGGGGTGTTGTCCCCGGTCCCGAGCGCCCCATTCGAATCGCTGCGCGTGGACGGTTCGACACGTCGCGCGAAGTCCTCCTCGACAATCAGTCGGAGGGAGGCAAGCCGGGCGTGCGGATACTCACCCTGTTTCGCCTGGACGGAGCCGCTTCGCAGCTACTAATCGATCGCGGCTGGCTAGCGGTCGATCCGGCTACGCGCAAGCCGACCGCGATCGCTGCGCCTCCTGCGGGCAGCGTGGACATACGCGGGTTGCTCACCGCGCTGCCCGGCGTCGGCGTGCGCATGGGTGATGCGGCGATCGATACGACCGAGCCGCAGCCACTGGTCAACTATCTCGATCAGTCGGCGCTGCGCGCCGCCTTTGGCCAGACTCTCATCGATGGCCTGTTGCGACTCGATGCCGATGTGCCGGGCGGATTTCTGCGCGTGTTCCAGCCTATACCTGCGGCCATGCCTCCTGCGCGCCATCGCGGTTACGCCCTGCAATGGTTTGCGCTTGCCGCAACCGTCCTGGTGACGTGGCTGCTGCTAGCCTTCCGCCGACCATGAACAAGATCCGATCGCGCTCGCATGTGCTCCTCATCGCCGCCATTTTCATCGCGCCGCTGGCAGCGGCGTGGTGGCTGTTTGCCAGTGGCTGGAAGCCTGCGGCGTCGCGCAATCACGGCTATCTCTACGCGCCCGCGCAGGATTTTCGCGGCGTCTCCGCGCGCACTGAGGCGGGCGGCGGAATTGTCTGGGAGAACAAGGAGCGGCGCTGGCATCTGCTGTTGATCGCACCTGCGGAGTGCGATGCGAGATGCGCGAGCATGCTCGACACCGTGCGCCGCGTGTGGGTGGGCCTTGGCCGTCACGCGGCAGACGTCGAACTGCATTTTGTCGGCACACCCGACGCTGCCGCGCGCAGCTTGCTCTCGCAGCAGAACGAATTCGATGTCGTGAGCCTTGCGACGGATGCTCTGCCGCCGGCGTCGGTCAGCGGCGTGGGCTTGCCCGTGTATCTGATCGACCCGCACGGTTATCTTGTGATGCGCTTCGACGCCGGTTTCGAGCCCGGCGGACTGCGCCGCGATCTGCAAAGGTTGCTCCGATGACGCCGATGCAAGAACCTCCGAAGCAGTTGATTCCGTTCGCGGTGACCCTGAGCCTGTCGAACGGGTCGAACCATGATCTGAATCAACGGGCCGCCAATTTCCGGAACCGGGCAAGTCGGCTTGAACAGACTGGGCCGCCGCAATGAACACGGCCCCCGATCGCCTGCATACGCTGCGTCGCCTCGCGCTGCTCGCCGCAGTGCTCTGCTTCGGCGTGGTCGTGTTTGGGGCGTTCGTGCGATTGTCGAATGCGGGACTGTCCTGCCCCGACTGGCCAACCTGTTACGGCAAACTGACGTGGCCTGTACACGCCGCCGAGATCGAGGTGGCCAACGCCGCGTTCGAGCGCCCGGTCGAAGTCAGCAAAGCGTGGCGCGAGCAGGCGCACCGAATGCTCGCAGGCGCGCTGGTGCTGGCGACGTTCGCATTGGCGTGGCTTGCGTGGCGCGCGCGTGGGGAGAACGCCCGCGTGCCGTGGCGTGCAGCGTTCGCCACTGCCGCGTTGATCGTGTTCCAGGCGCTGCTCGGCATGTGGACCGTCACGCTAAAACTCAAACCCGTCATTGTCATGGCGCATCTGCTCGGCGGCGTGGCCACCCTCGCACTCCTGGTCTACATCGCCACCCGTTTGCACGCGAACGGAGCAGCTTCAATTCCGTCATTCCCGCGAAGGCGGGAATCCATTAACTCCCGCGAAGTTTCAAAGTCACTGGATTCCCGCCTACGCGGGAATCAAGAGCAAAGCACAGGAGTGCTTCGGGGTGGGAATGACGTACAGGCAGAGAACGCGCCCGCTCGCGCTGCAATCATCGTCGCGATCGCGCTTGTGGCCATCCAGATCGCGCTAGGCGGCTGGACATCGGCCAACTACGCAGCGCTGGCCTGCGGATTCGATTTTCCGAAGTGCCTCGGCGAGTGGTGGCCAGCCACCGATTTCCGCAATGCGTTCGTACTTTGGCGCGGCATCGGTGTCGACTACGAAGGGGGTGTGCTCGATGGTCCCGCGCGCGCCGCGATCCAGCTCACCCATCGGTTGTTTGCCATCGTTGTTGTCGGACACTTGCTGGCGCTTGGCGCCCGCATGCTGCGGATGCCGGCGTGGCGCGTTGCGGGCGGAGTCTTGATCGTGCTGGTGGCGATCCAGATCGCGCTCGGCATCGGCAACGTCTGGCTTGGATTGCCGCTGCCCGTGGCGACACTGCACACCGCTGGCGCCGCGCTGCTCCTCGCACTGCTCGTGTGGATGCTCGCAAGGCTCGAATCGCCGCGCGTCAAAGCCACCGCATGACGCCACGTCTTTCCGATCTCTTCGCGCTGACCAAGCCGCGCGTCGTCGCGCTGATTGCATTCACCGCCGTGGTCGGCATGTTCATGGCGGTGCCCGGGCTGCCGCCGTGGCGCGAAGCGTTGGCAGGCATGCTCGGCATCTGGCTCGCGGCGGCATCTGCCGCCGCGATCAACCACGTCCTCGATCAGCACATCGATCGACTGATGACGCGCACCGCGCATCGGCCGCTGGTGCGCGGCGTCGTGTCGACGCGCGCGGCGGTGATCTTCGCGCTTGCGCTCGCCGTTGCCTCGATGTCGGTGCTCGTCCTCTGGGTCAATGTGCTGACCGCCGCACTCACCTTCGCGTCGCTCATCGGTTACGCAGTGATCTACACCGTGTGGCTCAAGCGCGCGACGCCGCAGAACATTGTGATCGGAGGGCTGGCGGGCGCCGCGCCGCCGGCATTGGGCTGGACCGCCGTCACTGGTGAATTGCACGCGTATGCACTGCTGCTGGTGCTGATCGTGTTCGTGTGGACGCCGCCACATTTCTGGGCGCTGGCGATTTTCCGTCGCGAGGATTACGCACGCGCCGCGATTCCGATGCTTCCGGTCGTCTACGGCGTGGTGTACACACGGTGGCACGTGCTGTTCTACACGGTGCTGCTGATGGTCGTGACCATGCTGCCGTGGGTCACCGGCACCAGCGCGCCGCCGAGATACAGGAGGCCGCTCATGCCGGTGACCCACGGCAGCATGGTCACGACCATCAGCAGCACCGTGTAG
>JBKJND010000188.1:0-5558 GCA_046596095.1 Ahniellaceae bacterium
CGCTGCTGACCGCGACCAGCGCATTGTTGCGGCTCATGCCGGTGGCAAAGGCGTTTACGTCGGGCGCGTCGTAGATCGCCACTTCAGGCATGCCGATGCCTGCGGCTTCGGCCTGACGGCGCACCGTGTCGAGCAGCCAGCGCTCGGTATCGTTGGCCGGTTGGGTGATTACCTTGGCGCCAGTCGAACGCTTTGCCATCCACTTGGACAAGGCCAGAGAGATAAATGAACCGCCCATGCCGAACACCGCCGCCATGAGCAGAAGGCCGCCGGTATTGCCGAAACTGACGCCGAAGAAAGTTTGGGCAACCTGCAATACCAGGCCCAAAAGCACCATGACGCCGAGGTTGGTCGCGATCAGCAACAAGACGCGCATCGATTAAATCTCCGGACTGAAAGTGCGATGTACGCAAAGGCGCGCACGACGCGTTGGATCGGGGCAGGCGAAGCGGATTCAAGTGTACCGGCGGGCGGCGACTCCAGCGGCAGCACTTGCGCTTGCATAATCCTGACATGAGTGCGACTACCGCCCCTACGTCGGTCGATTCACGCCCTCGCCCACCGGCGAGCTGCACTTCGTCTTCCCGCTGGACGCGGCCCGCCCCGACTTCGCTGCGCTGCCGCGTGCGCAAACGTCGCCGCAGCGGCGATACTAGCGGCCTCGTCCGCGCCATCCGCAACGCGGCGCACGCCGCAAAAAATCTGGAGATATTGCATGCAATCACGAGTCGCGTTGGTCACCGGCGGCACCGGCGGCATCGGCACCGCCATCTGCAAGTTTCTCGCCCAGCAGGGCCATCGCGTTGCCACGAATTATCGTGACGAAGCCAAGGCGCAGGCGTGGCACGCGCAACTCAAGAACGAGGGCATCGACGTCGCGCTGGTCAAGGGCGATGTCGGCGACGCTACCTCATCGGAGCAGATGATCGCGGGTGTGGTCAAAGCGCTGGGGCCGGTCGACATCCTGATCAACAACGCAGGTATCACGCGCGATACGACCTTTCATCGCATGTCGCCGCAGCAATGGGGTGAAGTCATCAATACCAATCTCAACTCCTGCTTCAACGTCACGCGGCCGGTGATCGACGGCATGCGCGAGCGCAAATGGGGGCGCGTGGTGCAGATAAGTTCGATCAACGGGCAGAAAGGCCAGTACGGTCAGGCCAACTACGCGGCGGCCAAGGCCGGCATGCACGGCTTCACCATTTCGCTGGCGCAGGAAAACGCGAAGTTCGGCGTGACCGTCAACACGGTTTCGCCAGGCTACATCGGCACCGACATGGTGATGGCCGTGCCTGAGGATGTGCGCGCCAAGATCGTCGCGCAGATTCCGATTGGCCGCCTTGGCGAGCCGGCGGAGATCGCGTACGCGGTGGGATTTTTCACCGACGAGCGCGCAGGCTGGATCACCGGCGCCAACCTCTCCGCCAATGGCGGGCACTACATGGGTTGGTAAAGAGCGCGTTTAGCAGATGCCCAAAGGCATCTGCTGCGCTCTTTGCCAGGTGAGGCATGGATGCCGAACGGGGGGCGTGCCAGGGACGGCTGCTTGCGGCGGTAATGAACGAAGCCGTTGCCCAAAGGCATCTGCTGGCTGCTTCACCAGGTGAGGGTGAGGCGGGAATTGCCGCGCCACTGGCGCGGCCCGCCGAACGCACGCACAGGGATGTGCGGGCCGGACGCAGGGCCGCAGGGATGCTTGCTTGCGGCGCTTGCCACCCAGATCAAACTTCCGTGGGATTCAAATTTGACCGTTGTGAGGATTCTGTTAGCGTGCGCGAATGACCGAGCCGCGCACCATCAAGAAGTACCCGAATCGGCGTCTGTACGACGCCGAGATATCGAGTTACATCACGCTCGAAGACGTGCGCCAACTGGTCATCGACAACGAGTCGTTCGTGGTCAAGGACGCAAAGTCCGGTGAAGACCTCACGCGAAGCGTGTTGTTGCAGATCATCTCGGAGCATGAGGAGCGCGGTTCGCCGATGTTCTCGACGACGCTGCTGTCGCAGATCATCCGTTTCTACGGCGATTCGCTGCAAGGACTAATGGGCACCTACCTCGAGCGGTCGATGGATACGTTTCTGTCGCAGCAAACGCAGTTCCGCAGCCAGTTGAACGACATGCTGGGCAAGACACCCTGGACCATGTTCAATGAACTCACCGATCGCAACCTGCAGATGTGGAAGACGATGCAGGAGCAATTCCTGACCAGCGCGATTCCGCCGAGAAACGGCGAGGACGCCAGCAAAAAGTAGGGCCGCCGGTTTCGTGTCGACTTGTGTCGCCTACGTTTGACACCTCCGCGACCCCAGCCTACCATCCGCCGATTGCTGCGACGCAGCACCGACTTTGCGGATGAATCGGATGACCCAGGCGTCTCGTGTTGCGATCGTCACCGGCGGTATCGGCGGACTTGGCTCCGCCATGTGCGTGCGACTCGCGCAGGCCGGACGGCGTGTCATTGCCGCGGATTTGGGGAGTCGCACGGATCGCATCAGCGAGTTCCAAAAGGAAGTCGCGGAATTTGGCGACTCGATCTCGTTCGAGCCGGTTGATGTAACCGACCACGAATCCTGTGCTTCGCTTGTGCAGCGCGTCACCGACAAGCACGGACCCGTCGACATCCTGGTGAATGCGGCCGGCATTACGCGTGATTCGACTCTGCGCAAGATGACCGCGTCGCAATGGACCGACGTGATGCGCGTCAATCTCGATTCCGTGTTCAACCTGTCGAAGCTGGTCATCGATGGCATGACGGATCGCGGCTTTGGCCGCATCGTCAATATCTCCTCGGTCAACGGCCAGACGGGGCAGTTCGGCCAAACCAACTATTCGGCCGCGAAAGCAGGCATGCACGGGTTTACGATGGCCCTGGCACGCGAGGTCGCGCGCAAGGGCGTAACCGTCAACAGCGTGAGCCCAGGTTATTGCGAGACCGCGTTGGTCATGCAAGTACCGGCAGAAGTGCGCGAGAAGATTCTTTCCAATGTGCCGGTCGGTCGCCTCGGCAAGCCCAGCGAGATCGCGCGTACTGTCGAATTCCTCACGAACGACGAGGCAGGCTTCATCACCGGCGCCAATATCCCCGTGAACGGCGGCCTCTTCGTCAGTTTTTGATCGCCTCGAACACGTCCTCGCCGGATTACCCGCGCAACCGTTCGCGACATCGGCGTGGCACATGCAGGAGCGGCGCAAGCCGCGATCACAAAGTCTGCACGAAGCGAAAGCATCGCGGCTAGCGCCGCTCCAAGTTTCGTGCGGGCCACCAGCCGCGGGCGAGGAGCGCGTAGCGATCGGCCGCGCGCTCGAAAGGGTTGCGGGCAGAGATGCCGCCGCACGCGAGATACACGGGCAGAAACAGAGGGCCCAGCACCATGTACTGGAACACGTGGGCGCGTTCGTGATCGGCGAGGCGCGGCGTGAGTTCCGGCGAGCATCCGGCAACGGGCGCATACAGCGCGCAAGACGTGTCGAGGCTAGGACCCGTATGCAGGATGCAGTTGCCTAGAGTTAGCGCTCCGCCCTGCCCCCACGGCCAATGAGTGAAGACGACGGCGTACTCGCCGGATCTAAGAGCGATTCGGGCTCCGCCGAGCATTCCGACCGTACCGATCAGCAACCCGAGGGCGGTGTTGGGGGATGTCCAGATCGCGCCAAGCACGATCAACCAGCTGAACCGACTGGGCACTCGCCGCTCATGGCTCGAAAAGTTCACCACGAACGGAGATTCCGTGGCGCTGCGCGAGAATGGATTACCTGATGGGTCAGGTGCGCGTCGCCAACCATTCGTGGATGGCGCCCGGGACTTCGCGCTGCGCGCGTCCCGACACGTACAAGCCTATGTGTCCACCCTTGAACGCAAGTTCCGAATAGTCTGCCGTGCCGATGATGTCGCGCATCGGCCTGGACGCACTTGGCGGCACCAGATGGTCCTGTTCAGCGTAGATGTTGAGCACCGGCATGGTGATGTTGCGTGGATCGACGCGCTTGTCGCCGACCATGGTGCCGCCGCGCATCATGCGGTTCTCCTGATAGAACTCCTTGTTGAACTGGCGGAACGCTTCCCCGGCCTGATCTGGCGAGTCGAAGATCCACTTCTCCATACGCAGAAAATTCTCGACCTCGACGGGATCGTCGAGGATGTCGACAAGACCCACGTACTTCTGCAGATTGAGGCGGAAGGGTTTGAGCGACAGGTACGACGAGTTCATCAGGTCGCCCGGGATATTGCCCAGCGTATCGACGGCGAGATCGACATCCACGCCCTGCGTCCAGTTCGACAGCATATTGTCGGGCGTGTGGAAATCGACCGGCGTCACCATCGTGATGAGGTTCTGCACTTTTTCCGGGTAGATCGACGCAAAGCACAGCGAGAACACGCCGCCCTGGCAAATTCCGAGCAGGTTGATGGCATCGAGATCGTGCCGCTCGCGCACCACGTCGATACAGCGGCGCATGTAGCGGTTGATATAGTCGTCCATGGACACAAAGCGATCGGCTGCGTCGGGATAGCCCCAGTCGATCAGGTACACGTCTTCACCCTGCGCGAGCAAATTGCGCACGATCGAGCGGTCAGCCTGCAGATCGATCATGTACGGGCGGTTGACGAGTGCGTAGGTGACCACGATGGGTACTTCCGCGGTCGGCGTCGATGCGCCACGAAAGCGATACAGCACGACCTTGTCGATGCGGAAAATTTCTTCCTTGTCGGTCGCACCGTAGGTGACTGACCTGGCATCGATGCTGCGCAGAGTCTGCGCGCCGGCCGCAAGTTTGCGGCCCAGCGCCTGTACTTCGCTCAATGCGGCTTCGGGTTTGATTCGGATCGGACCCATGACTTACTTTCCCTTGCGGCTGGAGGTGCGCGCGGCGGCGAGGCGTTCGGCGAACGTGCCCGCTCCCTTTTCTGCCTTCGCTGCTTTCTTCGACTTCACGGGCTTGACGGCTGCCTGCTTCGCCTTCGCCGGCTTGATTGCTGTCTGCTTCGCCTTCGCCGGCTTGCCAGCCTTGGCCTTCCGTTTTGGTGCAGCCTTTTTCGGCTCAGTCTTTTTCGGAATGGGCGCTGCGATGACCGCTACCGGAGCGTTGCGCCGATCAACCTTGGTGGTTCGGCGGTTGCCGGTGCTCGCACGTCTCGGGCTCCTGGCGCTGCGTTGCCGACCCGTGCTCGTGACGGGTTCAGCCAACTCGGCTTTGCGTCCAACGCGTGCCGCTGACGGCGCGGCGCGGCCGCGCGTGGCGAGCGCTTCCTCTGCATCGCCGAGGCGGCGACGCAGGTCGTGCAACTGGCGCAGCACGCTGTCCATTTCGGTACGCCCCGGCATGCCAAAAGCTGCCGTGCTGCGCTCGACCTGCTGCTGGACCAACTGACGCACACGCATTTGCGCGTTGGCCATCGCGCCGTACGCCTTGCGGAATCCTGGCGACAATGCGACCTCGGCATAACCCTCTTCGGCAGCGTCGATCCAGAGGTCATACACGGCGCGCAAGCTCGACAGTTCACGCCCCGGCTCGGATCGCTCCGAGAGTTTGAGTTCGAATATTTCCAGCCCGCG
>JBKJND010000261.1:0-4752 GCA_046596095.1 Ahniellaceae bacterium
GATCGGGCAGATCTCGCGGGTGCTCGGGGCCAACGCGCTCAACATCGCGCAGATGCACAACGCTTCGCGCGGCGAACTGGCCTACAACCTCGTGGACGTGGATTCGCCCGTTCCGCCCCAGGCGATCAGCGATCTCTGCGCGATCGAGGGAGTGCTGTCGGTGCGGGCACTCTGATGGTCAAGCCGCGCAAACCGCCGCAACCGGTGGTGATCCCGTCGGTGGCCGCCGCCAGCGACGCGCTCGGAGAAGTGCGCACGCGCATCGATTCGATCGACCGGCAGATCCAGGAGTTGATTCAGGAGCGCGCGCGGTTCGCCACGCAGGTCGGCAGGGCCAAGGGGCCGCTCAAGGCCGCGATCGATTACTACCGGCCCGAACGCGAGGCGCAGGTCATGCGCATGGTGGTGGATCGCAACGAGGGACCGCTCAGCGACGAAGTGCTGGTGCGGCTCTTCCGGGAAGTGATGTCGGCGTGCCTCGCGCAGCAGGAACCGCTCAAGATCGGCTTCCTTGGGCCGCGTGGAACCTTCAGTGAGCAGGCCGTCCGCAAGCACTTCGGGCACTCGGCGCATGGCCTGCCGCTCGCGTCGATCGAGGAAGTCTTCCAGGAGGTCGAGAGCGGCAGCGCCGACTTTGGCGTGGTGCCGGTCGAGAACTCCGGGCAGGGCACGATCCAGTCGACGCTCGACATGTTCCTCACGTCGAAACTCAAGATCTGCGGTGAGGTGGAACTGCGCGTGCACCAGTTCCTGCTGTCGCGCAGTGGCCGTATCGAGGATATCGAACGTGTGTATTCGCATCCGCAGTCGCTGGCCCAGTGCAAGGCCTGGCTGCGTCAGAATCTGCCGCATGCCGAATTGACGCCGCTGGCGAGCAACGCGGAAGCCGCACGACGCGCGCGCAACGCGGACGATGCGGCAGCGATCGCGGGCGAGTCGGCGGGACACATCTATGGGTTGAAAGCGGTGGCGGGCCCGATCGAGGATCGACCGGACAACACCACGCGCTTTCTGGTGCTCGGCCGCGAGATTTTTCCGCCCTGCGGCAACGACCGCACTTCGTTGCTGGTGCACGTCGACGATCAGCCCGGCGCGCTGTTCAATCTGTTGAGTCCTTTTGCAGCGAACGGCGTCAGCATGAACCGGATCGAATCGCGGCCGTCGCATCAGGGGCGCTGGCAGTACGCGTTTTTCATCGACGTGTCGGGCCACGTGCAGGACTCGGGCGTGGCCGACGCGATCACCGCGCTCGGTGCGCACGCAACGCAGGTACGCGTGCTGGGGTCGTACCCGGTCGCGATTCTCTGAGCGACATGCTGCCCGCGCCCACGCCGGTCGTGGCAGCGCTGGGTGCCTACGATCCCGGCCACGACCTGGTGGCGCTGCGCGCAAGGTCCCGTGCGGAAGGCCTCGTGGAACTCGGTTCGAATGAAAACGCGTTCGGCCCGTGCGCTGCGGCGTTGGAAATCGTGCGCCGAAGCAGCGCGATGGATTTGCTTCGATACCCCGATCCACATTGCCATGCGCTGAAAGCAGCTCTGGCAGTTCACCATCGAGTCGCTGCCACTGACATAGCGTTAGGCAATGGATCGCACGAGCTGTTGATGCTCCTCGCGCAAGCGTATGCGGGGCCCGGCGATGAAGTCCTCTTTAGCCGATTCGGGTTTGCGGTGTACGCGATCGCCGCCGCCAGCGTCGGCGCGACCGGAGTGGTTGCGGCCGCGAAATCGGCCGACGACGCGCACGCGCCGCGCGGACACGATCTCGACGCGTTCGCGGCGGCGCTCACCAAACGCACACGGCTGGTTTATCTCGCCAATCCCAACAATCCGACCGGCACCGCTTTTTCGGTCGATGCGTTTGCGTCGTTCCTGCAGGTGGTGCCACGCGACGTGCTGGTCGTCGTGGACGAAGCCTACGTCGAGTACGCGAACGAACCCGCGCTGGCAAGCGTTCTGTCGATTCGCGAGCGTCACGCGAATCTCGTCGTCACGCGCACGTTTTCGAAGATTCACGGGCTCGCCGGATTGCGCGTCGGTTACGCGATCGCGCATCCGGACATCGTGGCCACGCTTGATCGACTACGCGAGACGTTCAACGTCAATGCGCCGGCACAAACGGCCGCAATCGCAGCACTGGCGGACACTGCGCATATGCAGGCGTGCCGCCGGCTTAACCGCAAACTCCGCCAGGCGTTGATCGAGGAGCTGCACGGTCTCGGTCTGCACGTGCCGGAATCCCACGGCAATTTCGTGCTGATCGACTTTGAGAGCGCGGGCCACAGCGCCGCGTCGATCGAGCAGGCGTTGCTGGAGCGCGGCGTGGTAGTGCGCCCGATGCGCAGTTACGGATTGCCCGGTTGTCTGCGAGTCACGGTTGGCACCGAGCCCGAGCAGACAAGACTGCTGATTGCTTTGCGAGCGGCGCTCGGATGAGCGCGGAGCATGCGCGCATCGACTGGCGCATTCGCGCAGGGCGCGCGTTGTGCGGCGAAATTCGAGTCCCGGGCGACAAGTCGGTGTCGCATCGCGCCGTGATGCTGGCGAGTATTGCCGACGGCACCACCCGCATCGACAATTTTCTGGAGGGTGCCGACACCCAGGCAACAGCAACGATCTGCGCACAACTGGGCGCGACGATCGAGACACCTGCGTACGGCATTCGGGTCGTCGGCGGCCTCGGCCGCGAAGGGCTCGAACCGCCCGCAGCGCCGCTCGATTGCGGCAATGCGGGTACCGCCATGCGGTTATTGGCGGGCTTGCTGGCAGGCCAGACATTCGACAGCGAACTCGTCGGCGATGCTTCGTTGTCGCGGCGCCCGATGGCTCGGGTCATTGAACCCTTGCACGCGATGGGCGGGCTCATCGCGGCGAGGCCGAACGGACTGCCGCCGCTGCGCATAAACGGCGGTAGGGCGCTCAACGGAATCGACTACGCGACGCCCGTGGCCAGCGCACAGATCAAGTCTGCGGTGCTGCTCGCGGGTCTGTATGCACGCGGTGCAACGCAAGTCACCGAGTCGCGTCCCACCCGCGAATACACGGAAAGTCTGCTGCGGCACTTCGGCTATCCGATCGAGTTCGGGCCAGGTCATGCGCGGCTCGAAGGCGGTCAGCGGCTTCGCGCGCGCGATCTCGCGGTGCCGGGCGATTTCTCCTCCGCCGCGTTCTGGCTCGTCGCGGCGACGCTGGTCGGGGGATCAAAGCTGGTCATCGACGGTGTCGGCGTCAATCCGCGGCGACTCGGTCTTTGGCAGGCGCTGACAGCAATGGGAGCCGATCTGTCCATTGCAGCGGACAACGAGGGCATCGAACCCACCGCGCGCCTGACGGTGAGCGCCGCACCATTGCACGGAATTCGCGTGCGGCTTGAGTGGGTGCCGGACATGATCGACGAGATGCCGGCCTTGTTCGTGGCGGCGGCCCTCGCGAACGGTGAGACCTTGATCGAAGGCGCTGGCGAACTGCGCGTCAAGGAATCGGACCGCATCGCAGTCATGGCGACGGCGCTGCGCGCCATGGGCGCCGACATCGAGGAGAAGCCGGATGGCGCGCTCATCCGAGGCGTCGGGAAGTTGCGCGGGGCCGAGGTGGATGCTGCTGGGGACCACCGCTGCGCCATGGCGCTGGCGGTGGCGGCGCTGCGCGCAGATGACGAAGTACTGATCCGCGACTGCGCCAACGTCGCGACCTCGTATCCGGATTTTTCCGGCCAACTACGACGGTTGGGCGCACCCGTCGATGTGATGCAGTCGCCGCATCAACTGACCTCACTACACTGACAAATTCCGTGGAGTTTCCCCAATGACTGGAAAAATCGCACCCGTACTGACCGTCGACGGGCCTTCCGGCTCGGGCAAGGGCACTATCAGCCGGCTGGTGGCGCGCTCGCTGGAGTGGCGCTTCCTCGATTCGGGCGCGCTGTATCGCGCCGTTGGCCTCGCCGCGAGTTGGGCGGACGCGGACTTTTCCGATCATGTCGCACTGACCCGCTATGCCGCCGACACCAAGGTCCGTTTCGAGGATCGTGGCCTCGAGGACCCGGCGGTGTACGTCAATGGCGTCGAGGCCAGCGGCGAGCTCCGCACCGAAACCTGTGCGGCCGCTGCTTCGGCAATTGCCGCGATACCCGGCGTCCGCGCAGCCTTGGTCGACAAGCAGCGCGCATTCCGCAAGCTGCCGGGTCTGGTCGCGGACGGTCGCGACATGGGCACCGTCATCTTCCCGGACGCCGGGCTCAAGATTTTTCTGACCGCGAGCGCCGAGGAACGCGCCCATCGCCGCTATAAACAGTTGAAGCAAAAGGGATTGACGGTTAGACTCGCCGACCTTTTGGAGGAAATTCACGCGCGCGATACCCGTGATGCGGGTCGTCGTGTGGCGCCGCTGAAGCCCGCGGTCGATGCTGTGCTGCTCGACAGCACCGGCATTCCGGTGGCGGATGTAGTGGCACAGGTGTTGGCATTGGCGGCCGCGCGATTTCACGCAGCCGCTCACTGACCAAGTCGCTTTTGCAGGGTGGGTTAGCGCCGCAGGCGCGTAACCCACTGGGAAGTTTCAACAAGCCCCGCGCGAGCGGGTTCGCGACGCCGCATTTTGCGGCAACAACGGGTGAGTGGCGGCGGCAAGGCTGCGCCATTCGATCGATCAATCAGGATTATTTATGACCGAGAGTTTTGCTGAACTGTTCGAACAGAGCGAATCGATATCCAAACTGAAACCGGGCGCCATCGTGCTCGGCACCATCGTCGAA
>JBKJND010000376.1:0-2674 GCA_046596095.1 Ahniellaceae bacterium
CCCGCCGGCGACCAGCCTCAGGCCATCGCGAAAATGATCGAGGGATTCGAGGCCGGGCTCGCGCATCAGACGCTGCTCGGCGTTACCGGATCGGGCAAGACCTTCAGCATCGCCAACGTGATCCAGTCCGTGCAGAAAACGACCTTGGTGATGGCGCCCAACAAGACGCTCGCGGCGCAACTTTACGGCGAGTTCAAGGCATTCTTTCCACACAACGCTGTCGAGTATTTCGTCAGTTACTACGACTACTACCAGCCGGAGGCGTACCTCGCCGCGTCGGACACGTATATCGAGAAAGACTCGAACATCAATGAGCACATCGAGCAGATGCGACTGTCGGCGACCAAGGCACTGCTGGAACGGAGCGACGCGATCATCGTGTGCACGGTGTCGTCGATCTACGGTCTCGGCGATCCCGGCGAGTACCACCGCATGGTGCTGCACATGGTGCGCGGCGAGCACATCGATCAGCGCGATCTGATCCGCCGACTGACCGACCTGCAATATAAACGCGGCGATTTCGACTTGCGCCGCGGCAGCTACCGGGTGCGCGGCGAAGTCATCGACGTGTTCCCGGCCGAGTCCGACGCCGAAGCCGTGCGCATTGAACTGTTCGACGGCAACATCGAGGCCATCACGATTTTTGATCCGCTCACCGGCGAAACCCAGCGCAAGGTTCCGCGTTACACGATCTATCCGAAGACGCACTACGCAAGCACGCGGCGCACGGTGCTCGAAGCCATCGAGACCATCAAGGACGAACTCACAGAACGACTGGAAGTGCTGTATGGCGAGAGCAAGCTGGTCGAAGCGCAGCGGCTCAAACAACGCACCACCTTCGATCTCGAAATGATGGCGGAGATCGGGTTTTGCCAGGGCATCGAGAACTACTCGCGGCACTTGACCGGACACGCGCCGGGCGCGCCGCCGCCGTGTCTGTTCGACTATCTGCCGGCCGATGCCTTGCTCGTGGTCGACGAATCGCACGTGACGATTCCGCAGATTGGCGCGATGTACAAGGGCGATCGTTCGCGCAAGGAAAACCTTGTGCAGTACGGTTTCCGGCTGCCGTCCGCGCTCGACAACCGCCCGCTCAAGTTCGAGGAATGGGAAGGCCGCGCGCCGCGCATGATCTGCGTCTCCGCAACGCCGGGTCCGTACGAACTCAAGCTCTCGCACGGTGCGGTCGTCGAACAAGTCGTCCGTCCGACCGGGCTGGTCGATCCTGAAGTCGAGATCAGGCCCGTGCGCACGCAGGTCGACGACCTGCTGTCGCAGATCACCGAGCGCGTGAGCTGGGGCGACCGCGTGCTGGTCACCACGCTGACCAAACGCATGTCCGAGAGCCTGACCGAGTATCTCGCGGAGCACGGCGTCAAGGTGCGGTATCTGCACTCGGACATCGACACCGTCGAGCGCGTCGAGATCATTCGCGATCTGAGGCTCGGTGTGTTCGACGTGCTGGTCGGGATCAACCTGCTGCGCGAAGGACTCGACATGCCGGAAGTGTCGCTGGTCGCCATCCTCGACGCCGACAAGGAAGGCTTCCTGCGCTCGGAAGGATCGCTCATCCAGACCATCGGTCGCGCCGCGCGCAACCTGCGCGGCAAGGCAATTCTCTACGCCGACCGGATCACCAATTCCATGCGTCGCGCCATCGACGAGACCGATCGGCGCCGCGCCAAACAAGTCGAATACAACATCACGCACGGCATCGTGCCGCAGTCGGTGTCCAAGGAAGTCGCGGACATCATGGAAGGCGCGCGCGGCGAAGCGTCGGAGAAGCGCTCCGCGCGCGGCAAGGTCCGCCAGACTGCAATTGCCGAGCCGCGCATCGACTACGCGGCGCTGCCCCCCGCGCAACTCGCCACCAAGCTCAAGAAACTGGAGCAGCAGATGTATCTGCACGCGCAGAACCTCGAGTTCGAAGCGGCTGCGCGCGTGCGCGACGAGATCCGCAAGATCAAGGCGGCCGGCCTGATGGCTTGATGCGGTCTCGCAAGATTGAGCGGGCGCACGTGCCGTGTTAACGTGCGCGCCCCTCGCGAGCCAGCAAATGGCTCACGAGGATGCCGGCGCCTCCGCATCGCCGTGCAGCATCCGGGCGGTTAGCTCAGCGGTAGAGCACTACCTTGACATGGTAGGGGTCACAGGTTCGATCCCTGTACCGCCCACCACTCTTTGCGAAGTGGTAAGAGTCGGGCAAGTCCTTCTGCGCTTCCGACTGGCAGTGAAAGCGGCGAAAGGGTGCGCGTCGGTCGTCTCATGCATGACCGCTGACAGTCTTTCGCGAACTGCGCCCGCGCCGACGACCCTGCTACGTCGGCCGCGTGACTTCGCGGGAACCCAGTGTGATTTGAAAACGAAGTTGGACGCTGATCTCCTGGCGGTACCCTCATGGTCGCTGCCGCGTGTACTCTCGCACCACGCGCATTTGGCATTCCTGCGAGCTGACGACATGTTTCGAACGGTGAAGAGAGCCGTAGCGCTGGCAGTCGTTGTCGTGGGGCTCAGTGCATCGCTTTCGGTGGAGGCTCAAGTTGCTCAGACTTACCTCACGAACCTTCGCGTCGTTCCCAGCCCGGCGATTGAAGGAACGACAGTGTTAGCGCGATTGCTCCTCGACAGCCAGTGTTTGCTATCAGGCCCTGGTCCGGCGACGGTCACGGTCCAG
>JBKJND010000415.1:0-15862 GCA_046596095.1 Ahniellaceae bacterium
TGGATATCTACTTCGACATCGTCCGGCCCGCAGTTCTGGACCGTTGAGACCACGGGAAATCGGCGACCTATTTTGAAGCGGAATGTCCCCAATGGGTCGAACGCGGTCGATCAGCGTCGGCGCTGCGGTCAGGCTCAACCGGTTCCCCGATCAATGTCGACCGTCACACATAATCAGCGCATGCCAGGTTCGCCGTGCAACTTGAATCGACTCTCGAAGTGGCGCGTAGTGCCGTCGAGTGGATCGATAAACGCCAGAGATTTCGCAAGTAGCTGCAGCGGCGTGCCGTATGCCTTGCGCAGCGACGGATACAGCGGATCGCCCATGATCGGCGCACCGAGCGCAGTCATGTGCACGCGCAACTGGTGCTTTCTGCCCGTCAGCGGCTGCAGCGAATAACGCCACCACGCGGCGGCGCGCTCAAGCACGTCGATGCGGGTTTCGCTGTTGGGCTCGCCTGTGAATTCGCGCATGCGGAAGAACGGCTCGCCGCGCTCGATGCGGCTGCGACGCACATGCGGAAACTCCATCGACGATAGTGGCGGCGCCAGCGCCTCGTAACGCTTGTCGATGCGGCGCTCGCGAAACAGCGCGTGATAGCGCGCCCGCGTATCGGGGTGCGCAGAGAACAACACCAGGCCGGCCGTATCGCGATCGATGCGATGCAGCGGCACCAGATGCGGATTACCCAGACGACGCACCAATCGCGTCAGCAAAGTTTCAGTGACGAATTTGCCAGCCGGCATCACCGGCAGTCCGTGAGGCTTGTCGGCGACCACAAGATGCGCACCGACATGCAGCACGGACTCCTCGGCCGCGATGCGCGGCTCGTCCTCCACTTCGCGCCAGTAGCGAATCTCCGCACCGGCGCGATACGGTGTTTCCGCCGTGATCGCCACGCCTTGCGCGTTGATGACACGGCCACGCGCAATGCGATCCAGCCAACGCTCGCGACTGATCGCGGGAAAGTGCGCGGCGAGTCCGTCGAGCAGCGTGCGCCACGAACCTGCGGGCAGCTGCAGCCGGCTCGCGGATACGCCATCGCAAATGAGCGGTCGACTGACTTCGTGCCCCTACTGCGCGTCTTCGAGTTCGGTCCAGCGCGCGATGGCCTCATCGAGCGTGCGCTGCGTCTCCGCGAGTTCGGTCTGGTGGGCGGCGACCGCCGTAGCGCCGCGGCGGAAGAACGCGGGATCGTGCAGGGCTTGCGTCATCGCAGCGATACGCGCTTCCAGTGCTTCGATAGCTCCGGGCAACGCGGTGAGCTCGCGCGCCTCCTTGAAACCCAGTTTTCGTCGCCGCGACGGTGGCGCCGCGACCTTTGGTGCCGCGACAGGCGCTGCAAGGCTTGTCTCCGCCGTGGCGAGCACCTTGCGCACTGAACTGGCCGACACGAACTCTTCGGGTTGCGACCGCTGGCGCACCCAATCCGAATAGCCGCCAACGTATTCGCCCACGCATCCGTTGCCTTCCATGACCAGGGTTGAAGTCACCACGCGATCGAGAAAATCGCGATCATGGCTGACCAGCAGCAGCGTGCCGGCGTAGTCCGCCAGAAGTTCCTCAAGCAATTCGAGGGTCTCCACATCGAGATCGTTGGTGGGCTCATCCATCACCAGCAGGTTTGAAGGCCGTGCGAACAACCGCGCCAGCAACAGGCGGTTGCGTTCGCCGCCGGACAGCCGCGTGATCGGAGCACGCGCGCGCTCCGGCGTAAACAGGAAATCCTGCAAATAGCCGAGTATGTGTTTTCGACCGCCGTTGACCTCGATGAACTCGAGTCCCTCGGCGACGTTTTCCAGCGCGCTCCAGTCTTCGCGCAAGGTGGCGCGTTGCTGGTCGAAGTAGGCAATTTCGAGCTGCGTGCCGCGCCGCACTTCACCCGACTGCGGTGCAAGGTCGCCCAGCAGGATGCGGAGCAGCGTGGTCTTGCCGCTGCCATTGGCACCGATCAGTCCGATGCGGTCGCCGCGCATCACGACGGTGGAAAAATCGCGCAGGATTGTCTTGCCTTCGAACGCAAAGTCCACTCCGCGCGCTTCGAGCACCTTGCGCCCGGAGTTTTCCGCCTGCGACGCATCCATGCGCACCGCACCCAATTGTTCGCGCCGTGCCGAGCGTTCCCGACGCATGGATTCAAGCCTGCGCACCCGCCCCTCGTCGCGGGTGCGGCGCGCCTTGATGCCCTGGCGAATCCAGGTCTCTTCCTGCGCGAGAAACTTGTCGAAGCGTGCCTGCTCCAGCGATTCCGCATTGAGGCGCTCGGCGCGGCGCCGCGTGTAATTGTCCCAGTCACCGGGCCAGCTGGTGACGCTGCCGCGATCGATTTCGAGGATGCGCGTGGCCAGCGTCCGCAGGAAGCGTCGATCGTGCGTCACGAACACCACGGCGCCCGGCCACGCGCGCAGAAATCCTTCGAGCCATTCGATCGATTCGATATCGAGATGGTTGGTGGGCTCGTCCAGCAGCAGCAGATCCGGTTGCGACACCAGTGCGCGCGCCAACAGCACGCGGCGCTTGAGACCACCGGAGAGGTCGGCGAACAGCGTGTCGCCATCCAGCGCGAGGCGAGTCAGCGTTTCCTCCACCCGCCGCTCTGCGTTCCAGCCTTGCGCGGCGTCGATGCGCGCGTGCACGTCGGCCAGGAGGCTGGTGTCCATGTCGGCGTCGTGGATCAGATGGTGATAAAGCGCCAGGTCGGCACCTAATCCCTCGATACCGGAGGTCACCACGTCGAATACGGTGCCTTCGAGGTTTCGCGGCACCTCCTGGTCCAGCAGGGCCACGCGCAGGCTGCTGTTGCCGCGCAGGGATCCCTCGTCCGGCACGAGTTCCCCGGCGAGCAGGCGCAGCAGGGTCGACTTGCCGGCGCCGTTGCGGCCGATCAGCGCGATGCGTTCGCCGCTGTCGATCGACAGGAACACGTGTTCGAGCAACGGCGGCCCGCCGACGCCTAGACCGACGTCGTCAAGATTGAGCAGAGACATGTTTCAATTCCAGAATTCGAAGCGTGGGGCGCGGGCCGGTCGCACGGCCTCGAAGTTGGAAGACTTGTCGAGGCGTATTCACAGGGACCGGGTCCGCACAGCATAATCGGGTCAACGGGCAGCCGCAGCCACAACGACTGCGCCCCGCATCGCCAGAGGAGCTGGGTATGAGCAAGGGTCTGGACAAAAAGAAAGAAGACAAGAAGAAACCCGGCAAGACAATGAAGGAAAAGAAGGCCGCGAAGAACGAGAAGAAGTCCGCCAAAGGCCATTGATTGTTTTTCCTTCTCCCCGTGAGAAACGGGGAGAAGGTGCCCGCAGGGTGAATGAGGGGCAGCGCGAAAATGCCTCGCCCGTCATCCGGCGCTGCGCGCCACCTGACTCGCGGCATCCTGCCGCTCGCCCTTCGGGCCAGCTGCGCTGTTCGCAGCCGCTCCTGCGGCTGCAGTCTCCCCGCCTGCGGGGAGAAGGAAATCACGTGTAGCTCCCGCAGTGAGAATGCCGCGACTCAGGAGCTGCAGGAAAGCATCGAGCAACCGGCGCGGTTGCGCGCCCAGTCAGGGCGGCGTTGGGCAAATTCCTCGCGGCCCGGCTGATCGTCATAGGGACGACGCATCACCTCGAGCAGTTCCGCGATCCCTTCGAAGTCGCCGGCGTGTGCGCGGTCGATGACCTGTTGCGCGAGGTAATTGCGCAATACGAACTTCGGGTTGGTTGTGCGCATCGACTCGCGGCGCAGCGAGCGCGGCTGTGGATCATCGCCAAGACGCGCCACGTAACCTTGCAACCAGTCGTTGAGTGCCGGTTCGAACGCCCTCCGTTTGGCGGCGTCGTAGAACGCGTCCTCGAATGCTGCGAGGTCAGGTTGGTCTGGATCGAAATCCGCGAGCGCGCGAAAAAAGATCGTCATGTCGACTTCCGCCGACGTCATCAGCGCATGCAACGCCTGCATCAACTCGATGTCGCCGTCGCGACATTCGGCAAGTCCAAGTTTGCCCGCGATGTTTGCCCGGTCGCACGCGACGAACGTCTTCGCATAACGCTCCAGCCCCGCGTGCAGCACCTCGTGGGCCTCAAGCAGCGGCGCCAGCGCATTCGCCAGCTTGCCGAGGTTCCAGTACGCCACCTGTGCCTGATGACCGAAGCGATAGCGCCGACCTTGCGCGTCAGTGGTGTTGGGCGTCCATTCCGGATCGAAGTTGTCGATCCAGCCGTACGGGCCGTAATCAATCGTGAGTCCCAGGATCGACAGGTTGTCGGTATTCATGACGCCATGCACAAATCCGACGCGCATCCAGTGCGCGATCATCACGGCGGTACGCGTGCACACTTCGCCGAACCAGTCGCCGATCAGTGCCTCACCCTCACCTTCCAGTTCCGGGAAATCGCGGCAAATCGTGAAATCGACCAATGCGCGCAAGAGGTCCAGCTCGCCGCGCGACGCAGGCAACTCGAAATGACCGAAACGGATAAACGACGGCGCGACGCGACACACGATGGCGCCGGGCTCCAGAGCCGCACGACCGTCGTAAAACATGTCGCGCATCACGTCTTCGCCGGTTGCGACCAGACTCAGGGCGCGCGTGGTCGGCACGCCCAGATGATGCATGGCCTCACTGCACAGGAACTCGCGGATCGATGAGCGCAGCACCGCGCGGCCATCGGCCGACCGCGAATACGGCGTCGGTCCCGCGCCTTTGAGTTGCAGCTCCCAGCGTTCGCCTGCGGCATTGATGAGTTCGCCGAGCGAAATCGCGCGACCGTCGCCGAGCTGCCCTGCCCAATGCCCAAACTGGTGGCCACCGTAGTTCGACGCGAACGGCTGCATCCCACCCATCAGTGAGTTGCCGCCGAACACCGACGCGAACTGTGTTGACGCAACGAAGGCCTCATCGAATCCGAGGATCGCGGCCATCTCGCGCGAATGCGCGATGACCCGCGGCGCTCTTACCTGTGTCGGGGCAACGCTCGACCACAGCGCACCGGTCACCTGCCGCAACCGCGCGCCCGTCTCCGGATCCCCAGGCAGTTCGCGCACAAACGCATTGTCGAATCGATGCGAGACCATGCGACGAAGCATGCCACGGCGCAGGTCCGCCGGGTTTTCCAATCCGGCACGCCAAGTCCTGGAATCGTCGACAATGCGGTCCTTGCGATCGAAAACCCGATCCCGATACTGACGCGGCTGAAAAACAATTCGGTGCAGCACTGCAACAGGAGCCACGCACATTTTTCGACGAGGCCGCTCAAACAAAAGGGCCGTCGCGAATTTGCGGCGGCCCTTGATTGCATTGCCTGCCGACAGAGGGTTTACGGCTCGAACACTCCGAGATAGCGGGACGCCGCCGCGGCGTAGTCGCCTCGCGTCACCGCGACGGTCGGCGCGAAGCTTGCGCGTACGACCGGCTGCAGATCGTACGGCCCCTGAGTGATCGTGAAGCGCGCTGGTATCAGGTTGAGATCGAGCGCGAGCTGCACGTAACCGCGCAACGCCGGATCGATCAAAGCCTGATCATCCAGCACAATGCGACGCGTGTCGTAGATGGCACTCACGTCGCCAGCGTGCGCGCGGGCCTGAGTTTGCATTCCCAGTCCCTGCACCAGCGAGTACGCCAACTCCTGTCGGGCTACGTTGGCGGTGCCGCTGAAGACGGTGCCGGTCGAGCGCACCACCCGGTCGCTACTCTGAAACACGTCGCGCAAGGCTCCGCCGCGCAAGGACACGCCTTCCGCGAACGGATAAAGCGTCGAGGTATCGGCTACATCGGTGAAGCTCGCACCGATAAACGGATCCGACTGGCGCACGCCTGCTCCCATCATCTGGAAATCCGCCAACTCGCGCTTGCGCAAGGCGTCGTTCGGGCGGAAGTTGCCGCCAGCGTCGGAGTCCACGAGCCGGTTGCCTACCGCGAACTCGATAAAGCCGCGAGCCGGATGCGCAGCAATATCGCCCAGTCCGGTGAACCCGTCCGTGCGCAGTTGTTTCACGTTGACGCTTACGGTGCCCGGAACCCCATACCCGTTGGTCACGCGCGCCGGGTCGAGATTGGTGCCCGACACCGATCCTACGCCGCGCACGGTCACGGTCCACACGCCTGGAATACCTGGAGCAGACGTCGCGATGTTCTGCCCGAGAATCGGCAGCGCGATGGAGGATCCATAGCGCTTGCCGTTCGGATCGATCAGCACCAGTGCCACCGTATTGTCGCCGACGTTGGCTCGAGCATTGACAAGCGAGATGCCGGGAGCAACCGTGAACTGCTGGGAACCCGTCGGCCCCACCGGACTGAAGTCGATGTCGTAGTCGGCGCTGTTACCGGTTGAAATCTGAGCGTTCGCGTTGAACACCCGTTGGCTGTTGACAGTGCGTCCGAAATCGCCAGCGCCCAGCGCTGCCTGCACCGCGGCGTGCGCGTTGACGTAACCCGCGCCGGCTTCCCATGCTTCGCGGCCCGGGATATTCGTGGCCGTGTCCTGCAGGATTTTCTTGACCTCGCGCCACGTGAGCGCAGGGTTCGCTTCGAGCATCAGCGCCACGACCCCGGAGATGTGCGGAGCGGCCATCGAGGTACCGCTCTTCGCTGTGTAGAAGGGCGCGACGCCCGGACCGAGTGCCGCGATGTCGCTTTGCGCCGCGAGTGCGTCAAGCGGCCCGGCGGTGGATGCTCGCACGGAGAATATGCCCACGCCTGGTGCGGTCACTGTCGGGCGGTCTACCCATCGGAATGTCTCCTCTCCGATTGTCACGGAGCCGCCGCGGCCGTTTTCGCCGCGCGACGAGAACGGTGCCAGCCTGCCCTGCTTGTCGCCGGCGGCCACCGTGACCACCCACGGCGCTTTCTTGAAGTTGCCGGTGATCGTACTCTCGCCCGGGCCCGAGTTGCCCGCAGAGAACACCACGATGACGCCGCGATCAGCCAGTGCCTTGGTTGCGATGTTGGTCGGATTGTCGGGATCGAAATCGCTGCCGGTATCGGAGGGCTGGCCAAACGAATTGGAGACGACGCGAATGTTGAATTGCGCCTGGTTCGTCAAGGCGTAGTCGAAGCCACCGAGAGTGTCGAGGATGAAAAGCGCGGCGCCAGAGCCGTAGCCCACGATGCCTGCGCCGGGCGCCACGCCTTCCTGCTGCGACGACGACTGTGCGCCCGTGGCGCCGATAATGCCTGCCACGTGCGAGCCGTGTCCGCCGGCGATATCGGTATTGGGTACGCCTTCCACAAACGTGATCGGCAACAACGTGTCGACCGCGTGCAGGTTCGTCTGGCCCAGCACATTCTGCTTCAAGTGCTGCGGGTACTTGATGTCGTTATGCGTGCCATCCACGCCTGAGTCGTTCACCAGAACGCCAATGCCACGCCCGGAATACGGCGAACCCTGGTTACGGAAGTTCGGATCAGTGCGGAGCCGGTCGACGCCAGTAATCGCAGTGCCTTCGCGGTTCTCGTAGCTGAGTGGCGCGTTGAGAAATACCGATCGCACATCGTCCATCGCCAGCAGAGCTTGAACCTGCGCGGGCGTCGCGCGCGCGCCCGCAATCGGCAATGAGCGCAGGGTCACACCTTCGAGTCCCAACGCCGTGAGCCGCTGGCTTTGCGCGGCCGTAAGCGGAGCGCTACCTTTAAAACTCACGATGACCTCGAGCTCATCGTTGGCGGCCGTGACCGGCAGCAGCGCCTCGAGCGCGGTGTCGAGGCGACGTGCCTCGGCGATCAACGGTGTTGCGAGAATCGCGGCAGCGAGCAGGCTCGTGCGCAGAGGACGACGTTGAGAATAGAACATGGCGCACGCTCCGGGTTGGGGTCGATACCGGAAGCATCGACTCAGGCGGCGCTTGTCGCCATACGGGAAACTCCCCCTCCTGCCTCGGGATTTCTACCTATTCGGCGATGTCAACCGCACGGCCGGGTGAACGAATCGCAACTCATCACGTGAGGCAGGTGACGCAGCACGCGCGCTTGCGGTTAACGTCCGCAGGGCGGCTGCATTGTCCGCGACGATTCGGCAAGAGTCATTCCAGCGAGATCCACGGAGACTTTCATGGCAACTGCATCCAAGAAAAGCGGCACATCGTCCTCCGCGACGAAAGCGACGGCTAAACGAGACACCAGGCGCAATGCACCTGTGAAGAAGCCGGCAGTCTCGATCATCAAGTCCACGACCTTGAAAGCAAAGGCTGCCAACACCGGCAAGACGAGCGCAGTGACGAAGACATCCGCTTCGAACACGAAGCCCAAGGCCTTGAAAACTGTTGGCTCCGTTACCGGCATGGCGAATGCGATGAATGCGTCGACGAGCGCACCGGGCAAGAATGTTTTGGGCTCAAAGTTGAAATCATCCACACCGGCGTTGTCCCCAAAAACCGCCAAGCCGGCTGCGAGCAAGACCATGAGCAAGGCGTCCGCGCCGACAAAACTCCCAGCAAGAAAGTCCATCGGCGAAAGCAAAAGCAAGCGCCCATCGACCCATCGCGACCCCGAGGTCGACGTGATCGCCGAGCAAGCCGCTGCGAAGCAGGCGCGCGAATCGGCAGCGAAGCAAAAGCCTGCCAAAGGCGAGGGCAAGGGCAGGATCGAAGCAGACGACCGCACGTCGCGTTCGGCCGGCCGGCACAGTGGCGCTTCCGACGCCGAGTACATAACCGAAAAAGGCGATGCGCGCCGCCGCGATCCTGACGTCAACAAGAATTCGCAGGCGCAGAAGAACGACGTGCGCGATGGCCAGCGCGATCAGGACCCGCATCCGAAAAAGCGCAGCGACGGCGGCAAGACCCAGGACGGCGGCGCGCGCCAGGCGCAGATCAGCCGCTCGCGTCCGTCGCAGACCACCGGACCCACCCGCAAGTAGCTGTCCGCACAACCCTGCTCTTGTAGTGCTGAGCTTGCTCGGCGCTACAACAGCCCGACCGGCGGCGCTTCTGTAGAGCCGAGCTTGCTCGGCTGAGGCATTGCGAGAAGCAGCCGAGCAAGCTCGGCTCTACAAAATAAAAAAAAGGACAACGCGCGAGCCAGAGTGAGGGGGGCTAGCGGGCGAGCCAGAGGAACGGCCATGCGCTGATCGCGAGCACGGCGGCAATGGCAAACAACAGGAGCAGGGTCGCCCACGGCTGCGCCCGCGCGGCTGAGACCAGCGAGGGAATTCGGCCTTCTCGCCGCGCAGTTTCGCTTTCGCCCCGCGCGCGCTCCGCGCGTTCCGCTTGATACGCGTCGAGCAAGCGCTTGGCCATTTCGTGCTGTTCCAGATCCTTGAGCCAGATCGCGCCCGAGGAGACGCCAAACGGACTGGGTCGTGTCTCGTACGTGCGAATGCTGCTCTGCGCCAGCAAGGCCCGCACTTCGTCTGCTTCGTCGTCCGGCACGTTGCGTAGATTGAACAGGAGTTTCGACATGCGCGCGATGATAGCTGTCGACGACCTTGTGTTTCGCAACGCGAGCACTTGCAGGGTAGGCCAGCACCGAAGTCGCGTCGGACACCACACGACGCGACGCCGGGCGACTGGGGGTGGGTTACGCCGCTGCGCGACTAGCCCACCCTGCAGTACCCGCTGATTTGCGCTCGAGGAACCAGAGCAACATGCTCGCGGCGAGCCACGTCAGAAACCACGGCCATCGCGCCTGGCGACGTAAGGCTGTCACAGGCTTCACCCACGGTTCCGGCAAGCTCGCCAGCCGCAGCGTCGCCTCGCGCGTCGCAGAGGCACGCAAGCCGGGTGCCTCGTCGGCGGAGCGCACGTGGAACGGCCAGCTCTGCGTTCCCATACGAAGCACATGCCAACCTTGCATGCGCGGCCAGAAGCCGACGCAGTTACCCAGCGCTGCGTGGTCAAGAGCGGGCGTCGAAAACAACGTACTGACGCGGCCATCGGGTGCGATCGCCTCTGCGTTCGCATCGATGCCACACGCGGTCTGACGCTCGCCCACGCGCGCTGATGCAGACATCCATCGTGGCGCAACCGGGTTAGTGGCTGATCGCGCAAGTTCCGCCAACGTGCGGCTCCACAACGCGCCGTACTCCGAAGTACGGTCCGCGAGAACCAACTGGTACGAGTTCACCACGAACCACACGCCGATGCGGCCGCGACCTTCGACGCGGTACAGACCCAACAGCGTGCGATCGCGCGGATCGCGAAGTTCAATGGAGTCGGGAGCCCCGATCCCGGGCGATCGCGTTTGGAACGGCGCCTCCAGGGGTCCGGGGTTGGCGGAGCCGGACACGGGCGCCTGTTGTGCGCCAGAGGCGTTCCGGCGAGTGGCTCCGCGCGCGACCACAGCTGCATCGGCCACGAATCCCCATCGACGCAGCAGTATGCGATCAGCCGGTGTGAGTGCGCTCGTGATGCGCAACAGCACGCCGACGCCGGCGCGTGCCGCGTGCAGCAGTTCAGTCTGGCCTGACTCTCCGAGCGCGCGCAACGCACGTTCATCGAGCACCACCAGGTCCGCGTTCGCAAAGCGGCTGCGCTCGGCGATCATCGCGGTCGATCGGAGTTCGTTGCCTGCACCGAGCGAGATCTCGCTGCGCACGTCGAGACCCGCATCGGTGGCCCAGCGCCGCAGGTATTTCAGTTCGGGGCCCGGCGCGCCCGCGAGCAGTTCGATGCGCAGAGGGTCGCCCTTGACGATTTGCACCGGTACCTTTGTGTCGGCGTGCACGGGACGATCTCGACTCAGCACTCGCAGTTGGTAATCGGCGTTGCCGGCGGCGCGCGCAAAAGCCGTCAGCGTGAAGTGTCCATTCCGGTCGGGCTTCGCGCTCGACACTATGGCGGCTGTTGGATCGAGCAATTGCGCGACTGCGCCTTCGACACCTGCCACGAGTCCGTGGACCTGAAAACTCGCGCCTTGCGCAATCTGCGCGGGCGCATCGAGTTGCAACAGGCCCACCGGCAATGTGGCGGGGACGAACTCGACCACGACGTCGCGCGCCGCGTCGCGATCACGCGCAGTCAGGCCTTCGCCAAACACCCGCACGCGACGTGTGTCCGGATAACGTCGAAGCACCGTTCCGAGATCGGCGACTCGCTCTGCGCCCGCGCGAGCCGGGGCTTCAGGCAACGCGACGACGCGACTGCGGTTTTCCGCCTGCGCCGAAGGTTGCGCGCGCGCCGTGAGTACGACCATGGTTTCTGCCGCGATACGGATCGTCGGCGGAAACAAGGTGAGCCACAAAAGTGTCGCCACTGCACCGTGCAACACCAGGGTTACCGCCAGCAGAGCCGCTCCCGCTGCAGCGGATCGACCGGAGGTCTGGCGAACGCCCCGACGCCAACGCAAAAAACGCCGAGCGACGCCGAGCACCACTCCCAGCACAAGCAGCAAGGCCGTGCCAACACCGGCCTGTGTCGCAAGGTCGATCAAGGCTGCCGCTCGCGCGCGAGCGCATCGAGATAGGCGCGTTCGATTGCACCGTCAACGCTGCGGCGCCGCACGTTCGCCGCGGGGCGCGGCAGCAAAGGCCACAGGCTGGCGCGCAACCGCTGCCGGCACGGCTGGCATCCCTCGTCGAGTCGCACCGCATCGATCGCCGCAACCGCGTCCAACGCTCCGGTGGTTTGCTCCTGCGAAAGTAGCCACCGCTCGGCATCGGCAAGCGGAGACTTGAGGGACGCGTTGCGCGCGTGCGCATCGGCGCGATCGCGGCCGAGTTCAATCCACAACGCAAGCAAGGCTTCGCGCTTGATCGGTGCCTTGCTCAGTACATCCGGGCGATCGCGCAAGCCGTCGCGCTTGCCGGTCAATCGACGCGCCTCGTCGACGGGTGGAATCTCCAGGCCGACCTTGGCGAGATAAATGCGGTCGGCTTGTTGCACCTGCTTGATGAGATCAAGCGCCCGGTTCTCGTACGGCAATGCGCGGTCGGGAAATCCCTGTCGCAGGTGCAGTTCCGCCTGCCACATCGCTCCGAGCGCCGCGCGCAGCAACTTTTGCGTAGCGGGATCGAGCAGGGTCGCCGCTTCGGCGATGTCGTGGGTGTGCCCGAACTCTGCAGTCACCGCACCTGCGTTTCCGAACGCCGCCGCATCACCCGCGCCCGAATGTTCGTCCGCGTGCTCCGGCTGCGTTGCCGCGATCGCATCGCCCTCGCCCGCCTTCGACTCGGGCCCGATTTCCACATGCGCATGCGCGTCCGCGAAGATCGATGCTGCAACCGGTGGCGATGCAGCAGTGCTGGCGTCTGCCGATGCCCGCTCCGGTTGATCCACCGGCGGGCGCGACCCGCTCTCCGCCTCTTCGCCAAGGAATTGTCCGTAGCGCAAACGCAGCACGCGCTGGTCGACGCCAATCGCATCCGATCGCTGCACGAAGCGCTCCGCGGTCAACGTACTGCGCTCCTTCAACAACGCCTCGCTGTCGATGATGATCTGGCGCTGACTGCGAAAGTAGGCGGGCAGCACGCGCTGCACCAGTCCTTCCATGCCGCTGCTCTCCGCGCTCGCGAGAAGCGGCCAGCGCAGGATTACGCTGGCGCTGCGCGCACGTTGAGCACGCGGAGCACGATTGTCCTCGACGTGCAATTGCGCGATCAGATCGTCGCCCGGCTGCATGCCGAGCGCCGCCAGATCGAGCGAACGCGAGAATCTTCTGCGTTTCGGTGGACCGGTACCCGCTGCCGGAAATTCCAGGGAACGCACGCCGATGTTTTCGCCACTGCCTTGCGCCAGAGTCACAACGAGCCGCGCGCCGGCAACGCCGTAGTCGTCGTCGGCTTCGAACGCCACACGGAGTTCGCGTTGATCCGGTGTCGCAATATTGAGCGTGCGCGAAGGCGACAGGACGCGAACGCGTGGAGCGCGGTCGGGCATCGCGTCGATACGATGCAGACGCGGATCGAGAGCGGGAAGATCGGAAGCGACGACCCGATACAAGATCGAACTGGTCAGCACGGTGCGCGCTTGCCAGCTTCCATTCGTCAAGGTCAGCGGCACACGCTTGTCGTCCAGCGTTGTCAGAAGCATTTCTCCCGGCGCAGGCGACACGTGCAACGACCATTGCAGCATCGAACCCGCAGGCGCGCGCGTGGAGAGCCCAGCCACGACGCGCGCTGGCAGCGCCGTGTAGGGTGGCGAGTAAACGGTGAGTCGTGCCTGCGTAATCTGCGCCGCCGACGCAGGCGCAGCAGGCACCGCTGACGATCGGACAGGCACCACCGCGTCGTCCGATCCTGGCAATCGATTGGTGATGGCGAGCGCGAGCAGGGCACCGCCCAAAGCCCACGCCAATGCGAGCGCCGCCCACGGCCATGCCGGTCGGAGATCGGGGAGTTCGAGACGCGCAATGCGCGCGCTCAACCGTTGCTGCTGCAGCGCCTCAAGACCCGACAACAACTGCGTTGGCCGCGCCAGCAGCGCGCTGCTGTCTTCAAGTTCCGGAACGCGGGCGTCGAGCGCGCGCGTCACCCATCCGCTGTCGAAACGACGCGATCGCACGGTCGCAAGTACGGCCATGGCGACGCCCACCAACAGCGCGGTGAGCACCGCCGCTTTGCCGCCGAAGAGACGCCAGGCGATGCCGATCACCGCCGCAGCACACGGCAACACGATCCCGACCACGATGATCCGGTGGCGTCGGCGCACGGCGCGCAACAACGACGCCAGCGTTTGACCTCGGCTCACGCGAATCGCCAACGCTGCGCGGATGTCGCGAACACGCGCTCGATCACGAACAGCGCCGCGATCAGGACTGCCAGCCATGACGCAAGCTCGCGCGCACCACCCGCGAAGGGTTTGGAGGACGCGTAAGGCTTGATGTCGTCAACCGGCACAACGTCCCGCGCCAGCGCCCGATCGGGGTGTGCGTCATGCGGATACAGAAGTTCGCGCAGCACCGGCGCAAACGAACCCGTGAGCAGTTCCGGGAATTCTGAAGCGACGAACGGCGCTTCGAGTCGCACCACCCTGCCGCGTCCGATTCGCATGGCACGCGCCAGCGCCGCACCGTCCACGCTACGCCAGACAATCGCGCCCATTTCCATTCCCTCGGGCAAGGTCGTACGCGGCTCGATTAACAACGTGCCGCCCTCGTGCACCCACGCGTGGACCAGGGCGGGCAACGGGCCGGGTCGCAGCCACACCAGCGCACCGCCGCGATCTCGTGGCGGCGTGCCCGTCGCGGAGACATCGGTCAATGTGGCGCGCGCGGGATTCACTTCTCGAGCTGATTGCGCGGAATCGCGAGGAACGGCGCCCTGCGACCACGCCTGCCATGCCGCACGCAGATAGCGAAGCGCGTCCTTGCGATCAGGACTGAAACGCACCGCAAACGCGATTGGCGGAACAGCCCGCGCAACCTCGGCGGGCGAGCGCCCCGGCACAATTTTCCACGCCACCCGGCGCGAAAATTGCAGGCTTGCGCCGTCGAGACCCGTCATCTCACGCGGCACCCAAACGGTCAACGCGGTGGATTTCGGCAAGCGCGCGTCAAGTTCGCGCAACAGACTCGCAACGCGCACACCCGTAACCGGTCGCAGCGAATCGAGCGTCGGAAATCCCCCTGCCAGCCACCGCGTTGTGGCCGCATCGTCGCTGCTGCGAGCCGGGATTGAAGCGAGATCAACGCCCGGCGCAATCACCGTCCAGGCAATGTTGTGTTCGTTCGTCACCAACACGGGTTCTGCAAGCAGCAGTGCCAGCATCCCGACCAGCAGCAACCGCAACGCCAGTAATCCGCGTTCGATGAGGCGAACTCGTCGCCGTGGTCGCGCGCGCGCGGTCAACCAGCGCAGCGCGGCGAAATCGATGACGTGATATTCCGACCTGCGTGCCAAATGCAACGCGATGGGTATCGCCAGCGCACCCAGCGCGAACAACCCGGCGGGATTGAGCAACTCGACGCTCACGCAGCTGCACGCGAAGGGTTGAACAGTTCCCGCAACGGCGCATCCACCGGCTGATCCAGAAAATATTCTGCATTGCGAATGCCGGCTGCGGCTAACCGCGCGCGCAGTGCGGCGCGCGCCGCCGCGAACGCGGTCAGGAATTCAAGGCGCGCGGCAACGCCATCCGTAATCAATTCCACGTCGGATTCCGGATCGCGGAAACGATGCCCGCCCGCGAACGGGAAGTCGCGTTCCTCCTGCGTCAGCAGCACGATGCAGAGCACTTCGCGCTGCGCGATTGCCAGGCGTTCAAGAAATGCGACGCACGCATCGTCAAAATGATCGCCGAGCATGACCACCATGTCGCCGGCGCGGATGCGTTCCCACAAGGGTCGCAACGCCTCTTCTGAGGGCCATTCCCCGTTCGCAGCCGCGCCCGCGAGCGCAAGGGCACAACGATCGCGATGGCGTGCGCCGCTGCCAAGCGCGGTCAATCCAAGCGATGCGCCACCAAGGGTCGCGACGCCGAACGAGTCGCCCTGTCGCAAGGCGAGCTCCATGATGCAGAGCGCCAGCACTCGCGCGGCATCCAGTCGCGAAAAACCTGGCCGCGCGGCGTCCGCCTGACGCATGGACGCGGATGTGTCGAGCAGCAACCATATCCGCAACGGACTGTCGCGCTCGGCTTCGCGCACGTAGTAGCGGTCGGAGCGCGCAAACAGTTTCCAGTCGATGCGGCGCGGTTCATCGCCTTGCTCGTATGCGCGGTACTGGGCGAATTCAAGACCGGCGCCGCGACTTCGACTAGCGTGTGGACCCACGCCCGGCGCGCGCGTGGCGCCACGCGACGTGATACGCAAGTCGCGCAACCGCGCGCGTAGCTCCTCCGGTATCGATACCTGATCGAGCCTCACGTCGTGCACTCAGTGCGGTGGCGGAACCAGACGCATCAAAGTAGCGACCACGTCGTCGGCGGTCTTGCGCTCCGCTTCGGCAACGAAGCTGAGCAGCAGGCGATGCCGCAACACTGGGGCCGCCAGCGCCTGCACATCCTCACGCGT
>JBKJND010000287.1:0-9173 GCA_046596095.1 Ahniellaceae bacterium
CCGACGAGCGCGGCTGTGGCGACGATGGCGGGGAAGGGTGCGGTGAATACGTGGACTGCCAGAAAGCCCAGCACCGCGACCATGGGCGCACCGCGAAAGACCAGGGCGCGGCGCGAGATTCGCAGCAGCGCTTCGATGACGACGACCACCACTGCGCACTTGACGCCAAGGAACAGCGCCTCGACCAGTGGCATGCGCCCGAATAGAACGTACGCGGTGCTCAGAACAAGCATGACGAACATGCCCGGCACCACAAATGCCGTTCCCGCGAGCAGCGCCCCACGCCAACCGCCACGGCACCAGCCAATGTAGGTCGCGAGTTGCTGCGCCTCGGGGCCGGGCAACAACATGCAGAAGTTCAGCCCGGCGAGAAAACGCGACGGCTCGATCCAGCGAAGTTCGTCGACCAGCATGCGCTGCATCAGCGCGATTTGTCCGGCGGGTCCGCCGAACGACATCCAGCCGATTCGCCACCACACCCGCGCGTCACGACCGGCCATGGCGACGTATCTCCAGAAAAAGGGGACGGAGGTAATTAACTCGGATTAATTACCCCCGTCCCCTTTTCGCCTTTTCGCCCTTTTCGCCCCTTTTCGCCGAGTTGTGAAGTCATGTCGTCATCCCGCCTGGTGCGAAGCCATTGCTTCGCTCAGATTACGCCTTCCGTTACGATTTTTGGCGTTCGCCGCTTGTCCACGATAGATGTTGCCCGCACGTCTGTGGCATCCCAAAGCAGGTCCGGCCATGACCGTTCCCATCAAGATCGATTTTGTCTCCGATGTCTCGTGCCCCTGGTGCGCGATTGGTTTGCGCGCCCTCGAACAGGCGTTGGAACGGGTAGGGGACACGGTGCTTGCGGACATCCACATCCAGCCTTTCGAACTCAATCCGCAGATGCCACCCGAAGGACAGGACATCGCGGAGCACCTGACGCAGAAGTACGGATCGACGCCTGCACAGCTTGCAAGCAATGCGGAAGCGATCCGCGCGCGCGGCGAAGCGCTCGGCTTCGAGTTTCGCATGGACAAACGCACCCGCGTCTACAACACCTTCGACGCGCATCGCCTGCTGCACTGGGCGGAGATCCAGGGTCGCGCGGTTGCCCTCAAACACGCCCTGCTGCGCGCTTATTTCACCGACGGCGAGAATCCGGGCGCGCACGAGACGCTGGCACGTCTCGCCGGGGAGGTCGGGCTCGATGTCGCGCGTGCACGCGAAGTGTTGTCAGACGGCGAGTACGCCGACGCGGTGCGCCAGCAGCAGCGTTTCTACACGCAGCGGGGCATCCACGCGGTGCCGGCGGTGATCGTCAACGACCAGCATCTCATCTCGGGCGGCCAGCCTGTCGAAGTCTTCGAGCGCGCGCTGCGGCAAATCGCCGCAGCTGCATGAATCGTTGCCTGGTCCGGTGGCCGGAAGAGTCTGCGTTGGCGGGCTTGTCGTGTGCGCGAGTCACTACTCCTGCGCGGTTTCGGGGTAGCGGCGCGCCTGGCTGGCGGCGCGGGAGAGTAGGCCGTCCAACAACGCGTGGTGCGGATGTTGCTCGGGAAGCGAGGCGCGTGCGGAGGCGACTCGTTGCGCGTAGTTGCGCAGGTCGTGGTTTTCGTCGCCGTGCCAGAGTCGTTGCGCCACGTCTTGAGTCCACGCGTCTGCAGCGTCGGCGTCGAGCGACTCGGGGAAGTTGCGAGCGCGATAACGGGGAAGCAGTGCGCGCAGTCTGGGGTCGACAAAGGGCAGGTGATCGAGGTCGAGTTTGTCTGGTGCCGTGTTTGCGATGCGGGCGCGCAATCGCTCGTCGGCGGGTGACACGAAGCCGTCGTACAACGCGACATCGGCGTCCGCATCGCCCGTCGCACGGGTGCACATCACTTCTCGCACCTTCGAGGCAAGGCTCCCTGCGGTCGCGATCTGTCTGGCGTGCGCGAGGTTGCGTTCGCGGTTGAGGCCGATGCGTGCGAGGTCGACGCCTTCGAGTACGCGCAGCGGTGCGAGTGCGGGGCAGCGATTCAAATGCACGAGCTTGAGCGGAATGCGCGCGACGCCTTCGGGCAGATCATCGCGCGGCGTGAACAGCCGATCGCGGATCGCGTCGGCGTCGAGTGCGATGAGGTCATCCGGCGGAGTGTCGAGGTCGTATACGACCAGCGCATGCGGTCGGTCGATGAGCATCGCAAGCGGCAACACGAGTGCCAGACAACCGCGCTCGGCCGGATAGCGCGACGAGACGTGCACGAGCGGTGTCTCACGCTCAAGATCGACCAGTCCATGGTTGCGCTTGCGGTCGCGCGCCGCGAGATGCCAGTCGAACAAGCGGGGTTGATGACTGCGCAGCAGTCGTGCCAGCGAAAGCGTCGCTTCCACATCCGCGAGCGCGTCGTGCGCATGCTCGTGCGCGAGTCCGTTGGCGCGGGTCAGATCGCCGAGCCGAAAACTCGGCTTGCCATCCTCGCGTGACGGCCACTGGATGCCCTCCGGGCGCAGCGCGAAACACATGCGCGCGAGGTCGATGAGGTCCCAGCGCGAGCGACCGTCGGCCCATTCACGGCGGTAGGGGTCAAGAAAATTGCGCCAGAACGTGAAGCGCACGAGTTCATCGTCGAAGCGCAGCGAGTTGTAGCCCACCGCGCACGTCCCGGGTTTCGAGAACGCACGCGCGATTTCCGCGGCGAATGTGTGCTCGGGAAAACCTTCGCGCTGCAATCGTGCGGGGTCGAGTCCGGTGATGAGCGTGGCCACCGGATCGACGACGACATCGTCGGCGGGCGCGCATTCGATTCGCACCGGCGCCCCGACAGGCGTCAGGTTCGCGTCGGTCGCGATGGCCGCGAACTGCGCGGGCCTATCGCGCCGCGGATCGGAACCGAATGTTTCGAAATCGAACCAGATGAAGCGATCAGGCGCAGGCATCGCGCCCCCAGCCGTGGTCAATTGGGTTGGTAGCCAAAAAACGTCTTGAGCACCGCGTCCTGCCCGACATAGTCGGCCGACGTTGTCCGCACCCATTGGGTAATGAACAGGCCGACGTTGAAGTCGATCAGCGATTGCTCCTCGTGCGCCTTGAGGAAAGCTGTGGTGATCTGGCCGACGATTTTCGGATCGAGGGTCGGCCGCACCAGCACCGCCGCGCCGGGAAAATCGCGCGAGGTACCGACCGGGATGAGATTGGGATACTGCTGCGCCAGCGGCGTGGGAAGGATCGTGGCCTCGGCGTCGCCACCAAACACGATTTCCACGCCGTCCTTCCAGGACTTCGCCAGCGACTCGATCTCCGGCTGGCGGATGAGATTTGGGTACATCTCGGTCAGTGCCGCGTAACCGAGGCTCGGACTTGGCATCGTCACCACCCGTTTGCCGACCAGGGTATTCAAGGTCGGGTCGATGAGCATGTCGCTGGCGACCAGTGTGAAGCTGGCGGGTTCGGCGACCTTCACCACCGGCACGTAGTAAAACCGCGCGTTGCGGTATGCGGCGAAGTGCGCGTCCTCGAGCACGATGTCGAGCTTGCGGTTCTCACGCAGATCGCGCCAGTACGCGTGATAACTCGGCGCCACGACCAATGTGATTTTGTGACCCGTCGCGCGCGACAGATAATCGACTAGGGGTGTGTATTCTTCGACCATCTGTTCGGCCGGATAGCGTGGCTCTACACCGAGCGTGAGCTCCGCCGCAGCGAGTGGCAACACAGCCGGGAACGCCAAAGCCGCCACCCACGCCAGACGTTGGAGCCGCGTGACTTCGATTTTCATGGTCGTTCCCAGCGAGGGGGACTTTGAAAATACACCCGCGTTACGGTTTGGCAAGAGGCGCTGAGGGTGCGGGCAGCGGCGGAGCCTCGAACGGGAGGGCGCGCAAAGGGAGTTCGCCTGTCGCGGTGGCGAACAGGGGTTCGTCTCCTGCAGCACCCTGGACGACCGCCAGAATCTCGATATCAGTGGGGCCAGACGCGACCATAACGACGGTTCCGAGTGCGCGCTGCGTGCTGCCAGCTGCGTACAAGGAAGCGCCGACCGCAATATTTTGCGGCGCGGCAAAGCGCCGTAGTCCGCGTTTGTTCTGTCCAAGGAAATGCATGCGCGCGACGATTTCCTGACCGGGGTAGCAGCCCTTGCGGACACTGAAGGCGCCGAGGCGGTCAAGCGACAACGCCTGTGGAGTAAAAGTCTCCGTCGCGTCTGGATCGAGCCACGGGATGCCTTCGGCCAGATCCCTGGCGCGCCAGTCGTCCGAAAGGTCCGGGTATTCGACGAGATCGGCGTTGCGCGCGCCCGCGAGTCCGAGCCAGCGCCCATTGTCCGCTTGCATGACTGCGCTCTCGGGTTCGTTCGCCATGAAACTTCCTCCGATCAAGTCCACGTCGACGTTTGTCAGCACCACCTTCGCGCGCAGCAGATAGCGCTTGAGCAGCGCGCTGGTGGAGTCGCGCACAAACGCCGGCAGTACCAGCATCAACACGTCGTCGTCACGCCGCCACAGCCGAAATAGTGCGAGCACGCGACCCTGCGGGGACAAAACGCAGTTCCATTGCCATTGGCCTACCGCAAGCGCTGCCACATCGTTGGCACAGATGCGTTGTGCGAATCCGATGGCGTCTGCGCCGGACAGGCTCAAGGCCGCCAGCGCGGTCACGCGCCCAGAAGTTTTTGCCGGGGTTTCGGTCATGTGCTTATCTTCCCACGCGGTGCGTGCCGCACGGAGCCGTAACTCCTTCCGTCCCGTTCGCGTTGGTACACGGGCGAGTAACTCACAACACGTTCACGGGCATCGTCGCATTGCCGAGGCGGGTTACGTCGCTGCACGACTCATCCACCCTGGCAAACCAAAATTTGAAGTGTTCGGGCTATGCGCGTGTTGGGTCAGGGTTGTACGCTGTCGCCATGAAAACTGAAGTTCCGGGCGATCGCACCGAAGTTGCATCGACACCCGATGACGCAGGCAAGGGCGAATCGCAAACATCCGAACACGGCGGACCGGCGGGGCTTGAGCCGACGCGATACGGCGACTGGGAAAAGAAGGGCCGCTGTATCGATTTTTAAGGTTTGGATACGCGACTTCACGCATCAGCACGGGGAACAGGGGCACGGTTGTCGATGAGCATTCCCGCAACAGGGCGGCAACGGCCGCTGTCGCCATTCATGATCGGGCCGTATTACCGGCCGCAGCTGACGTCGATGCTGTCGATCACGCATCGCGCCACCGGCGTGGTGCTCGCGCTTGCGAGCGTGGGCCTTGCGTTGTGGCTGGTCGCCCTTGCATCGGGATACGGCGCGTACGGTAGGGCCATGGCTTGCGCCGCATCGCCACTCGGTCGTCTGTTGCTGCTGGGACTGGGCAGCAGCCTCGCGTTTCATTTCGCCAACGGCATCCGCCATCTGTTCTGGGACGCCGGGCGCGGCTTCGAGATCAAGACTGCGTACGCCAGCGGTTACGCGGTACTTGCGTTCGCGGGTGTGGTCACGTTGTTGCTTGCCTGGTTCCTGTTTTTCGGTGGAGGTGCGCCATGAGTTTGCGCACGCCGCTCGCGCAGGCGCGAGGACTCGGATCAGCCCGCTCGGGTGTCCATCACTGGTGGGTGCAACGACTCACCGCCATTGCACTTATTCCGCTCACGGTCTGGTTCGTGTGGATCGGCACGGATCTTCTGTCCGCCGATTTCGAAACTGCACGCGCGTCTGTCGGCGCACCGCTCAACGCCTTGCTGATGGCCGCCTTCATTGTGGCGCTGTTCTGGCACGCGCAATTGGGACTGCAGGTCGTGATCGAAGATTACGTGCACACGCGCTGGCTGGAGCTGACGCTGCAGGTGCTAGTGCGTTTTGCCGCTGCGCTCGGTGTGCTCGCGTCGCTTATAGCCCTCATTCGCATAGGACTCTCGAGCTGATGGCTGCCTATCCAATCATCGATCACGTGTACGACACCATCGTGGTCGGCGCGGGCGGCGCCGGGCTGCGCGCGACCATGGGCATGGCTTCAAAGGGGCTCAGCACGGCTTGCATCACCAAGGTATTTCCTACCCGCTCGCATACGGTCGCGGCGCAAGGTGGCATCTCGGCCGCGCTCGGCAACATGGGTGAGGACGACTGGCGCTTTCATTTCTACGACACCATCAAGGGCTCCGACTGGCTCGGCGATCAGGACGCGATCGAGTACATGTGCAAGGAGGCGATCCCCGCAGTGATAGAACTTGAGCATTACGGTGTGCCGTTCTCGCGCACCGACGAAGGCAAAATCTATCAGCGGCCGTTCGGCGGCATGACGACGCACTACGGCAAGGGCACTGCGCAACGCACGTGCGCTGCGGCGGATCGCACGGGTCACGCCATGCTGCATGCGCTGTATCAGCAAGCGCTCAAGCACGACGCGCGTTTCTACGTCGAGTTTTTCGCGCTCGATCTGCTCATGGACGACGGCGGAATCTGCCGCGGCGTGATCGCCTGGGATCTTTCCACCGGAACCCTGCATCGCTTTCGCGCGCAGGCGGTCATTCTTGCAACCGGTGGCTATGGGCGCGCGTATTTTTCGTGCACGTCCGCGCACACCTGCACAGGCGATGGCGGCGGCATGGTGCTGCGTGCGGGGCTGCCGCTGCAGGACATGGAGTTCGTGCAGTTCCACCCGACCGGCATTTACGGTGCAGGTTGCCTCATCACCGAAGGCGTGCGCGGCGAAGGCGGGTACCTGACGAACTCGAAGGGCGAGCGTTTCATGGAACGCTATGCGCCCAACGCCAAGGATCTGGCGTCGCGCGACGTCGTCTCCCGGGCAATGACCATTGAGATTCGCGAGGGCCGCGGCGTAGGTCCTCGCAGCGACCACATTCATTTGAACCTTATGCACCTCGGTCCGGAAGTCATCAACGAGCGTTTGCCGGGAATTTCCGAGACGGCCAAGATTTTCGCGGGCGTCGACACGACCAAGGAACCGATCCCTGTACTGCCGACGGTCCACTACAACATGGGCGGGATTCCGACCAACTATCACGGCGAGGTGGTGATCCGGATGGGCGACAATCCCGATCACGTGGTGCCCGGCTTGTTCGCGATCGGCGAAGCGGCATGCGTGTCGGTGCATGGCGCCAATCGTCTGGGTTCCAATTCCTTGCTGGACCTCGTGGTGTTCGGACGCGCTGTGGCCAATCGTTGCGCGGAAGTGGTCAAGCCTGCCGCCAGTCAGCCAGATCCGCCGCAAGCCGCGACCGACAAGGCGCTCGCGAACTTCGACCGCCTGCGCAACGCTGACGGCGCGCGCGCCACTGCGGAAATCCGCGACGAGATGCAGGCGACCATGCAGCGCGATGCCGCTGTCTTTCGAACTGGCGACACCCTCAAGGAAGGCTGCGCGAAAATCAGCGAAACCTTTGCCAGCTTCAACGATGTGCGCGTGACGGATCGTTCGCTGTACTGGAATACGGATCTGGTTGAGACACTGGAGTTGCAAAATCTGTTGGGCCAGGCGGTTGTCACAATGTATGCGGCGGAGAACCGCAAGGAGTCGCGCGGCGCGCATGCACGCGAGGACTTCCAGGATCGCAACGACCCCGAGTGGATGAAGCACACTTTAATCGGCATGGACCAGGCCGGGAAGGTCGCGATCGACTACCGGCCGGTGCACCTGTACACGCTGACCAGCGACGTCGAAGTCGTGCCCCCCAAGCCGCGCGTCTACTAAAGGAAGGCCACGATGGCTGAGTTCACGCTTCCCAGGCACTCGAAGGTCGAACGCGGCAAGACGTTTCGCGCGCCTGCGGGTGCCAAGGCCGTCAAGGTGTTTCAGGTGTATCGCTGGAACCCGGACGACGACGCCAACCCGCATATCGACAGCTACGAAGTCGACATGGCGGCGTGCGGGCCGATGGTTCTCGACGCGCTCATCAAGATCAAGAACGAGATCGACCCGACGCTGACGTTCCGGCGCTCCTGTCGCGAAGGCATCTGCGGTTCGTGTGCGATGAATATAGACGGCACCAACACGCTGGCCTGCACGAAACCCGTGGAAGAATGCGGGAAAGGCGACGTCAAGGTGTTGCCGCTGCCGCACATGCCGGTGGTCAAGGACCTTGTGCCGGATCTCACCCAGTTCTATGCGCAGTACGCCTCGATCAAGCCCTGGATCCGCACGCAGTCGTCGCCGCCACCGGATCGCGAACGCCTCCAGTCGCCGGAGGATCGCAAGAAACTCGATGGCCTGTACGAGTGCATCCTGTGCGCTTGCTGCACGACGGCTTGTCCAAGTTACTGGTGGAACAGCGACAAGTACCTCGGGCCTGCGGTGTTGCTGCAGGCGTATCGCTGGATCGTCGATTCGCGTGATGAGGACACCGGCGCGCGCCTCGACGATCTGCACGATCCGTTCAAGCTCTACCGTTGCCACACCATCATGAATTGCACCAAGACCTGTCCCAAGGGCCTCAATCCGGCGAAAGCGATCGCCGAGACCAAGAAGCTACTCCTGGAGCGCGTCGGCGCGTGAGCGAGCGGCGCGCAGTTGCTGCACATTGCAATTGTTGATGGCGGCCGATCTCAATGCGCTCGGCCGACTGCGTTGGCGCTGCCGGCGCGGCACGCGTGAGCTCGACGCGTTGTTGACGTGGTATCTCGCGCAACAATTTGTCGATGCGAGTCCTGGCGAGCAAGAGGCATTCGAGCGCTTGCTGGAAGCGCAAGATCCCGATGTCTATGACTGGTGCATGGGCCGCGCAGCGCCGCCGGATGCTGGCATCGCCACGGTGATCAATGCGATCCGCGCCCACCATTTCGTTTGACTGGCGACCCTCGCGCGGCTGGCGCGTTGCGCGCTGGACGAGTCTCGGCATTGGTGCGATTTGCCTGGCGTGGGCGAGTCTCGATGCACCGGCCAAATTCGTGCTCGCGTTGTTCGCGGTCTGGTTCGAATGGCGGAACCTGCACCACGAGAGTTTGTGGCGCAACAGCGGGTGGCGACTCGACAACGAGGGCGCCTGGCGATGGCAACGCGCCGATGGCACTGAGGGTGACGCGATACTGACTCAGGCGACATCGCTCGGCCCGTTGACGGTGTTGAATCTGCGCGACTCAAGCGGGCGCATCGACCTCCCCATTTGGCCCGATCAACTCGACGCCGATACTCGCCGCCAACTTCGCGTCCGCCTCGCCACCCTGGATTTGCTGGAAAGACCGAAGCGCGCCAGTTGAACCCCT
>JBKJND010000058.1:0-3673 GCA_046596095.1 Ahniellaceae bacterium
GAAGCGACTGGTAGCGGCGTCGGGGGTGGGCGTGATGATCGGCATGGCGCTGCAGCTGGAACAGCATCACGTTGGTGAGCGTGAAGTTGGAATTCCACGAATGTGCGTGGGAAATGCGCGCAAAGCGCCCATCGGCACTGCGTTCGCGTGTCAGGCCGTAGTGCTCGACGTAGTTGATTACCTCCAGCGAGCCAGCGGCGATGAGCGCTTGCGCCAGAAAGGCCAGCAAGGCGCCAGCGCCCAACCAGGCTCCAAATGCGACAGCCGCCGTCAGCGTGACCGCGTGCCAGCCGAGCAACTCCACACGTTCGCCTCGCGTGCGGGCAATCCGCCACGCGCGGGCTGGATTGAGCAGCAGGCCGCGCATCACGAATTTGAACGAGGACTCGCCCAACTGCGCGGTCGATGGGTCGAGCGGAGTCGCGACATGCACATGATGGCCGCGCAGGTGCTCGATCTTGAAACCGGCGTAGCCGACACTCGCCAGCAACAGGCCACCCAGGAACGGCTCCAGACGTCCAGCCTTGTGAATCAGCTCGTGCGCAACATTGATCGCGAGGACGCCACCGACCACGCCTAACGACAGGATCCAACCAATGGAGCCCAGTGGTCCGAAATCGGTTCGCTGCCAGTGCCACAGACTTCCTATCAGCAGCGCCCACTGCAGAGGCACGCAGGCAATCGTCAACCAGCGATAGGCAGGCGAGTGTTGGAGCGCTTCAAACGCGATGCCGTCATCGGGCGGAACGCTCGCATCGGCGCCCAGCCAGGCATCGATGATCGGCAGCACCACAAACAGGCCCACCAACGGCAGCCACGCGAAGGCATCGACCCAGCCAGTTACAGGCCCGAGCCATGCGGCCAGCGGCAGAAGTGCCGGCGGGATGTACGCCAGCAAGTACGAACGTGGGCGGTGCGCGGTCATGGGCGCGAGTTTACTTCAGCACGATGCCTTCGATCAGCACCGGCTCGCGTTCGAGTGTCACGCCGAATGCTTCGCGCACCGCCGTAGCCACGCGTGACTCAAGTGCCAGCACGTCGTGCGCGGTGGCGGCTCCGTGATTGATGACGACCAGCGCATGCTGCGGTGAAATCGCGGCGTCGCCCAGCCGTTCGCCCTTGAGCCCGCACGATTCGATCATCCATGCCGCGCTCAACTTTGCCTGACCATCGGTCAGCGGATAGATCGGCAATTGAGGCCAGCGCTCGCGAAGCGCAGTTGCCTGCGCGAGAGCAACGGTCGGATTCTTGAAAAAACTTCCGGCATTCGGGCACGTCGACGGGTCCGGCAGCTTGCGGCGACGGATTCTCCGCACTGCGTCGGCCACTTCCTGCGCAGAGTGGACATCGTTGCGCGCATCACCCAATTCGTCGGCCAGTCCGGTGTAGCCCAGACGTGGCGTGAATACGCGCGCAAGGCGTAAATGCACGCGTGTCACCAGCCACATCCCGACCTCGCGCTTGAAGCGGCTGTCGCGGTAGCCGAACGCGCACTCCGTCGCAGCCAACACGCGCGGCTGCATCGCCTCGAGGTCGAATGCCTCGACCTGGCTCACCGCTTCCGCGAGTTCCACGCCGTACGCCCCGATGTTCTGGATCGGCGCTGCGCCCGCAAGGCCAGGAATGAGCGCAAGATTCTCGATGCCGTGAGCGCCTGCGGCGATGCAACGGTCCACAAGCGCATCCCACTCGACACCTGCATCCACGCGGACTTCCACCAAATCGGCGTCGCACGGCGCGCACTCGAATCCCTGCCCGAGAATCCGATAAACCGGTCCCTCGATATCGCCGCGCAGCACCACGTTGCTGCCGCCACCGAGAACTGCGCGCGGACGGCCAAATGCCTGCATCGCTTCCGCAAGCACGGCGCGATCGAGCACCTCGACCAGCAGATCGGTGCGCGCCGGCAAACGCAGCGAATTGCGCGAGGTCAGATCGACATCGCGAGTCACGCGAAGACCCGGTAGCGCGGTGTTTGGCGCAGTCATCAACGCATGGCCTCGATGCATTCGCCAATGAGTTCCGGCCCGCGATAAATAAAACCCGTATAGAACTGCACCAGCGCGGCGCCGGACGCGCGCTTGCTGCGCGCAGCGTCGGCGCCATCGACACCGCCCACACCGATCATCCCGATGGACTCGTCGAGCTGCGCGCGAAACGCCGCAAGCACCTGGTTCGCACGGTTGAGCAGGGGCCTGCCGGAGAGACCGCCCGCCTCGTTGGCGCGTGGATGCGCTTCGACACCACCGCGATCGACCGTCGTATTCGTTGCGATCACGCCATCGACGCGCGCGCGATTGAACGCACCGGCCATTGCCTCGATCTCGGCATCGTCAAGGTCGGGCGCGATCTTGATCAGCAGGGGCACGCGTCGCGCGTGCTGTCCCGACAATCGCTCACGCGATTCCAGCAGACCGTCGAGCAGAGCCGTCAGCGCGTCGCCGGCCTGCAGATCGCGCAAACCTTGCGTGTTGGGTGATGAAATATTGACCGTGACGTAGTCGGCCAGCGGATACACACGCTCGAGACAGTGACGATAGTCGTCGAGCGCGCGCTCGTTTGGCGTCGTGGCGTTCTTGCCGATGTTGATGCCGACCGGAACCTTGCGCTTCGCGCGCCCGACGTTGCGCAGCAAGGCCTCGACCCCGTCGTTGTTGAATCCGAGCCGGTTGATGACGGCGCCGTGCTCGGGCAGCCGCCACATGCGCGGCTTCGGATTGCCTGCCTGCGGTTTCGGTGTCGTCGTTCCCACTTCAATGAAACCAAAGCCGAGCGACGCGAGTGCGTCAATGTGCGCGCCGTTCTTGTCGAGGCCGGCCGCAAGTCCGACGGGATTGGGAAAGTCGATGCCGAATGCCTGGGTCGGCAACGGCTTCGATGCGCGCGCGAGCACGGGGTTGAGCCCCGTGCGATACGCAGCCTCGATGGCGCGCAGGCCAAGTCCATGCGCCGTCTCGGCATCAAGCGCAAACAGAAACGGTCGGGCGAGGGCGTACATGCGGTTTCTCGTCATTCCCGCGCAGGCGGGAATCCAGATTCTCGCTCGAAGCCGGAGACTGCGGCTATATCGTAGTCACTGGATTCCCGCTTTCGCGGAAATGACGAGCGAAGAAGTTTTATGCAATTGGAAACCTACGGAAGATCGAAGCTGATGCCTTGTGCGAGCGGCAGTGAGTCGGAGTAGTTGATGGTGTTGGTCTGGCGGCGCATGTAGACCTTCCACGCATCGGAGCCCGACTCGCGACCGCCGCCCGTTTCCTTCTCGCCGCCAAACGCGCCACCGATCTCGGCGCCCGAGGTGCCGATGTTGACGTTGGCGATGCCGCAGTCCGACCCGCTCGCCGCTAGAAACGCTTCTGACGCCTTGACGCTCGCAGTGAAGATCGCCGAGCTCAAACCCTGTGGCACATCGTTGTGCGCCGCGAGCGCTTCGTCGAGCGACGCAAATCGCATCGCATACAAAATCGGCGCAAACGTTTCAGTCTGCACGACTGCGTCCGAATTCTTGAGCCCGGTGATGAGCGTGGGCTCGACAAAGTTGCCTTCGCGCTCCATTACCTTGCCGCCGGTGGCGATCTTGCCGCCTGCCTTGGTCGCACGCTCGACCGCGGCCCTGAAGCGCGCCACCGCATCGGAGTCGATGAGCGGTCCCATCAGCATGCCTGCGTCATTC
>JBKJND010000102.1:0-3151 GCA_046596095.1 Ahniellaceae bacterium
ATTGGCGACCGTGCCGCGGTAAACGCGGACCTGGCCGGTGCTGCTGAAGCGATCGGCGGGGATCTCATCGCGCAAGGCCCGCGGCTGGTTGTCGAAGGCGCGCTCGAGATTCACCCGGCCCATGCCCTGGTCATTGGCAGGCAGGTTGTTCGAGAGCGTGGTCATATAGCTCGCCGAGTTCATCAGGTAAGCCTTGTTCATCGCAGGGCTCGGCGGCGTGTTGGCAAATTCACCAGCGCTGTTGATGAACCACTGGCGCACCAGCGCGGAAGCGCCGACGATTGCAGGACTCGCAAAGCTGGTGCCATTGCCGGTGCGGTAATAGCGCTGCTGTTCCGGCGCCGTCGGCAGGAACGGGCCGGTGTAGCAAGGGTTGAAGTTGCCCGGCGCAGTCGTCAAACGATCGTTCATGGTGACGCCACCTGCGTGATTGGTGGCCGGCGCGAGGATGTCCGGTTTGACGCGACCATCAGTAGTCGGGCCGCGGCTGGACGACGCGTACATCGCATCGGCATTGACGGCATCGGCGACACTGGGCCGCACGTTTTGCGAGCCGCCGGCAGTAAACACGTTCTTCGCCGTGCCCGGCGCACCAATGGTTGTTGCGCCGGGACCACTGTTGCCGGCGGCGACGACCACCACCATCGGCTGATTGCCGGAGGACGGGAATGTCGAACCCGTTGGCTGCGCATCGCGCACGAGGGCGTCGAACGTTTGCGAGTTGGCGTTGTACACGCCGCTGCCGGGGTTGGAGCCCCAGCTGTGGTTGCTGACTCGCGCGCCGCGCACATCGGTACCCATGTTCGAATACGCGCGCGAAAAGGAATTGGGGAAGTTCGGCGTGGTGAAGCTGCCGCCAGTGGTGAAGTAGATCGAAGAACCCATACGCGAAAACGGCGATACGCCGAGGCCATAGAGGAAGCTGCCATCCCCGTGCGGATACGCGCGCACCTGGCTGATCGAATTGCCTGCTGCGACGTGCGAGACCCACGTGCCGTGGCCGATGCTTCCGCAGCCCGTCAGATCGGCGGCAGCGGCATTGCCTTCCTGCTTGTTGTAGACGACGCGGCTGTTGGTCGGCGTCGTCGGATCGTTGGGCACGCCACCCACGAACAGTCCGAAGTGCATCGGCGACGTGGTGCCGTTGTCGAGGCCCTGGTCGGAGATGTCGATGGCAAAGGCGGACGCGTCGAACTGCGCCTGCGTGAAGCCCCGCGCAGTGAGCCAGGCGAGATAGTCGCCGGGATTCGGCACGTTCGGACTGCCGCCGCTCAACTGGTTGGCCATGATCTGCGTGGCGCGTTCGTCGTAAAGCTCCGGCTTCCATTCGGGCATGATCGAGACCACGTCCGGGCGTTCGGCGATCTGCGACAGGTTCACGAACTCGACCGGCGCCGACACGTTGACGTAGTGGCGGAAGGTGTACTGGTTCACGTCTCCACCCGGTGCGCGCGCCGCGATCAGCGCCAGCGTCTCGGGGTTCGATTGCTGATCCTGCACCAGCTGGATGGTGTAGTAGTCGGGACGCACGCCCTTGGACTGGAGATCGTAAGCCAGGCGATTAATCTTGAGATGCCCGGCATAGAAGCCGTCCCAGGCCACGGTGTCGGATTCGGAGAGCGCCTGGGCGCTCGCGATCGCGGCGGCGTTGCCGTACACGAGATACGCGTAGTCGGGGATGTAGTCGACGATCTGCGCGCCGGTAGCCTTCAATGCCGCGTAGCTTTGCGACTTGATGGCGCCGTCGAACTTGACGAGGTGCAGCTGCCTGGCATTACTGCTGGTGGTCTGCACGCGCAACGTCGATGCAGCAGGCGAGTCGATATCGAGCGATCCGGAGTTGAGCAGGATCAGACGATCGTCGCCGGAACTTGCGGGCGCGATGATCGCGATCGCGATCAGGGCGGTCAACGCGCGGCGGACGGGCATGCCGGTGGACGTGCGGCGCACTGCGGCGCCACGCGACGAAGTCGAATGCATTTGCGATCCCCTGTTTGGATTGGGCTGGAGCCCCGGCCCTCGCCGCGATGCTAGTCGGAAAAAGGGGACGGAGGTAATTAATCCGGAAAAAGGGGACGGAGGTAATTAATCGGCAGGCGGCGCGGGGGTTCCCGGCCGTCCTCTTGGGCGGCACGTCACGGGCAGGTTGAGAGTTTTCGCCACCATGCGTTGAAAACGATCGTTTCCGAGGGCGCGTTGTTGCGCGAGATGGCGTCTGATGCAGGCCAGGTCGTCGGCCTCGATACCGGCCGCGAGCCAGTTGCGATAGGCCTCTCTGCGTGCGTCTGCATCGGTGCCGAGCGCAAGGTAGGCGGGATGGGGAGAGAGGCGCGGATCGCGCACGCGGCCGAGGTGGGCGTGGACGCTGGACCAGTGATAATCGTCTGCCGCGCCGACCATGGCCGCGCGCAGCGGATTGAGTTCGATGCAGCGCAACACATTCAGCACATGCTGATCGCTGTCGACCAGGCAAGATTTGAAGCGACCTTGCCACAGCGTGCCACAACGGCCATGGCGCGCGTTGAACGACTGGACATGGTTTTGGCCCAGCAACCGCATCGCATGGGACATTGCACCGGGACGAGTTGGAGTCAACAGCAAATGGACATGGTTATCCATCAGCACAAATCCGTGCACGGCGACGCCATACTTGTCGCAGGCATCGTGCAGAAGTCTGCGATAGCCGATGCGATCGGTGCTATCGATAAAGATCGCGCAGCGATTCACGCCACGCTGGGTAACGTGCATGGCGATGCCGGGGACTTCGAGGCGAGGCTGACGTGGCATGCTGGCGAGCCGCGGGGAACGGTCGACTACTGTGGTCCTCGGCTCGCGCGTAGGCGATCAGTCAGCGGCGTCAATCCTCGTACGAAATTTGCCTTAATTACCTCCGTCCCCTTTTTTGTTGATGCTCCAACGCGCTGCGAGCCCGCAAGCCCTCACCACAAACTAATCACACGAATTTTGTTTCAACGCTGGAGCGAGCACGGTAGACAACGGGTCAGACCGACCCGGAGAGAGCCTGACTAACAATCCGGTCGCCACCACATGTTCTGGTTGATCCCCGGGCATGGGCGAGACCGATGAATGAAAGAGGCCTCCGGGTGCGGTTTTTACCCTGGTCCGGGTTTAGCGACTTGAGCCCAACAAG
>JBKJND010000162.1:0-6936 GCA_046596095.1 Ahniellaceae bacterium
GAACTTCTGAGCGCGAGCTACCCCGAAACACAAGGAACTCGATACGCGCGGCTCATCTCCGAATTCGATTCATTGCTCGCGGAAGCATACCTGCGAAAAGGCGACCTCAGGCAGGCGCAGCGGCACGCACAGAGAGCAGTCCAGGCCGGCATCAAGGGAGAGGTGACCAGAAGTCTCGCCGACGGGTACGGGATCCTCTACCAATTGGCGAAGCGTCGCGGCGACCACATTGCGGCTCTGGAGCTCCACGAGAAGTATGCAGCGGCTGACAAGGGTTATCTGACGGCGGAAAGCGCGAAGGCGATGGCGTTCCAGGTCGTGCATCAGCAAGTACAGGAAAACAAGCAGCAAATCGAGGCGCTGGGCAAACGCAACCAGGTGCTGCAACTGCAGCAAAAGGTCAGCAAATCGGCGGCGCAGACGCGTGGCCTCTACATTCTGTTGTTGCTGTCGGTGCTCGCCTTCATCGCGATGTGGCTTTACAAGACCAAGCGCTCGCAACTGCACTTCATGAAGCTGGCGCGGCGCGATGGGTTGACGGGCATCTTCAATCGCGCGCACTTCGGCGATGCGGCGGAGTCCATTCTCGCGTACTGCAAAAAAGGCGAGCGCGAAGCGTGCGTGGTGCTGATCGACCTCGACAACTTCAAGCGCGTCAACGACTCTCACGGCCATGCAGCGGGCGACACGGTGCTAAGACGCACCGTGCAGGCGTGCCAGTCGCACCTGCGCTCTATCGACATCATCGGAAGGCTGGGTGGTGAGGAATTCGGCATTGTGCTGCCCGATTGCGACCCCGCGACCGGGCGCGAGCTTGCCGAGCGATTCCGGCTCGCGATCGCCGACCTGTCGAACAACGAGACCGGCCTCGGGTTTCCAGTGTCCGCAAGCTTCGGCGTGACCTCATCACGCTGGTCGGGTTACAACCTCAAACAGCTCCTCATCCACGCCGACAAGGCGCTTTACGCGGCCAAGAACAACGGCCGCAATCAGGTCGCGGTATTCGATGGTGCTGGCGCGGAATCCCCAGACAACGACGCGACCCAGTCGACGAGCTTCGACCGCCGGCGCGCCTGATGTGTGCTGGAAGCCGCGGAGCGAGCTCCGGCTCTGCAAGCGCTCGATGTCGTGATGCTGCGCGCGGACGGCTTCCGCTCCGCGCGGATTGCGCGCAGTATGCGCGGCTACAACGTGATTACTACGGGGAGCAGCTTCATGTTGAATGTCGTCAGCATTCTTGAGCGGTTGGGGCAGGACGCGAGCTTGCGTCCGCGAGGCGGGGCCAGCATGGACCGCGCGCTGCATGCGCTGAAAATCGACGCTTCGCTACGCGATGCGTTGGCGAACCGCGATGGCGCAGTGCTCGCGCAAATGATCGGTGCTTCGCCATCGCTGGTGTGCGGATTGTTTCCCGGCAAAGAAGAGGAAGAAGAGAGCCCGGACGAGGAAAGCCCCGACAAGGACGAGGAGGATCCGCGCAAGGATGAAGAAAAAATCTCCAGCCAGCGCCGGAAATTCGCAGTATCAGCTGCAAGGTGATCTGTGGCAACGCAGGCATCGCGGCGCGCTGACTGTCGCGGCAGTCAGCGCGCGCACCTCCGAGTTTTTTCGGGCACGTGTGTGCTGGCGTTCGCGCGAGCGCTGCTGCTTGGCTGCGCCATGCTGGGTTGCGCGATGCTCTCGGCACAAGGTGACGCTGCTCAACTGCTGAAGCTCGCCGACAGTATCAAGTCCGCGAAGTACACGGAATTCACTGGACTGCTCGAACAACTGGACGCCCGGCGCGCGGAGTTGACTACCGCGCAGCAAGATCACCTCGACTATCTGCGCGGCTGGCAACTGGCCTACACCGCGAGTTACGACGCCGCAATCGCGAAGCTGCAAACCGTGGCGCGCGAATCGCGCGATCGGACCCTGCGCTTTCGCGCGGAGGCGAGCACTGCGAACGTGCTCACCATCGCGCGCCGTTATCAGCCCGCGCTCGCGCACCTCAACACGATGCTCGAATTGCTGCCGGCGGTGAAGGACCCGGAAGTGCGCGGTCAAGGACTGTTGACCGCCGCGCAGATCCACAATCAGGTCGGTCAGTACAACGTGGCGATCGACTACGCGGAACGATTGATGCGCGAAGCGCCACCCGGAAAAGTGCAGTGTGCGGCCATGCAGCTTGCAGTCGAGGCGCGATTCAAGCTCGGAAGGCTCGGACCCAACGACGCGGAAGCGCAGCGCGGCGTGTCCGCGTGCGTCGACAGCGGCGAGGTCATCTTTGCCAACATCATCCGCACCTACCTGGGCAGCGTCGATATCCGCGCGGGCCGGGGCGACGACGCTATCGCCTTGCTGATGGACCACTACGATGAGGTGCAGGGCACCCGCTACGTTCGATTGATCTCGGAACACGATGCGCTGTTGGCGCGGGCATGGTGGGAGGAGCGCGACTTCGGCAAAGCCGAGTCGTTCGCGCAGCGCGCCGTGCAGCGCAGTGGCGACAAGGATGTAACGGAACCGCTGCTGGAGGCTTACCGGTTGCTGTATCTGATTGCCCGGCAACGCGGCGACACCGCGGCCGCGCTTGCCTTCCACGAGACCTACGCCGCTGCGGACAAGCGCTTTCTCGACGATATCGGGGCGCGTGAACTCGCGTTCCAGATGGTCAAGAGCCAGACCGCCGCCAACGAGATCAAGATCGAGTCGCTCAACAGCCAGAATCGAGTGCTGAGCCTCGAACGTGCGCTGGGCGCCAAGGCCATCGAGACGGGTCGCCTGTATATCGCATTGCTGTTGGGCGGCCTGGCCTTCATCGCCATGTGGGCGTGGAAAACCAAGCGCTCGCAACTGCATTTCATGAAGCTGGCGCGGCGCGATGGCCTCACCGGTATTTTCAACAGCGCGCATTTCGCCGACGCTGCAGAAAGCGTGCTCCGCTACTGCCGCAAGTCCGATCGCGAGGCGTGCGCGGTGCTGATCGACCTCGATCATTTCAAGCGCATCAACGACAAGCACGGCCATGCAGCGGGCGACGCGGTGCTCAAGCGCACCGTGGCGGCGTGCCAGGCACACCTGCGATCGATCGACATCATCGGCCGACTCGGGGGCGAGGAATTCGGCATCGTTCTGCCGGATTGCGATCCGGACCAGGCGCGCGTGCTCGCCGAGCGATTCCGACTGGCGATTGCCGGCTTGTCCAGTGCAGAAACGGGCGTGGGCTTCCCGGTATCGGCGAGTCTCGGCGTTACCTCTACCCGCTGGTCCGGCTACAACTTGAGTCAACTCATCCTGCACGCCGATAAAACCATGTACGCAGCCAAGCGTCACGGCCGCAACCGGGTCGAAATGTTCGACGGAGAAGGCTCGGCGCCGCTGATCGCGCCGGGTGATGCTGTCGGTCGACGGCGCGTCTGGTCCAAGTCGTAACATCCACCTGGATGGTGATAGGATGGCGCATGGCTGGAAAATCACTCTCACGCAGGAACCAGGCGAGGCTGCCCGACAGCGAAAAGATCACCATCAATCTCGGGTTCGTGGACCTTGGGCAGATCGATCTGCTGGTGACGGAAAGCTTCTACGCAAACCGCAGCGACTTCATACGCAACGCGATCCGGCAGCAGCTCCTGCAACACGGCGACGCGCTGCGTCAGGCGGTCTCACGCAAGACATTGATGCTGGGGCTGCAACACTTCGCGCGCGCGGACCTCGAACAGGTGCGCGCATCGGGCGAGATGTTGCAGGTGAAAGTACTGGGACTAACCAGCATCGCGGCGGATGTCACGCCGGAGCTCGCGCTCGCGACGATTGAATCCATTCTGGTGCTCGGCGCGCTCAATGCGTCCGCCGAGGTCAAAGCCGCGCTGGCTGAACGCATGCGGTGACGCCGAGACCTGTTTTGAGACTTCATAACCCTGGCGTGTCGTAATCGCACGCTGCGCACTGGCATTGATGGAGAGTTCCAATCAAACCGATACTTGTGAAAATGCTGGGCCGCGCCACTGGCCTCACCCGACGCGGGCAACTGCTGGATGCCACGGCTGCGATCCAGAAGGCACTGGCAGGCGCGGGCGCACGCAGCGCACCGGCTTCGACGTTGACACCTGAGGGTGCAGGCGATCGCGTGAACGACCGCAGCAAGCGAGCGATTGATGGCGATTTTCGCGTCGTCGACGCGGCGGCGACGCGCGCTGCGGGCGCTCGCACTCGTTCGAACACTGCACCGCGCTCGAGCGAAGGATTCACGACCGGCATGATTGCCGCGCAGTCCGGCACGCGGCACTACAAATTGTTTGTGCCGCAAGGCTTCGTGGGTCAACACCTGCCGCTGATCGTGATGTTGCACGGCTGCAAGCAGGATCCGGATGATTTCGCCGCCGGCACGCGCATGAATGCGCTGGCGCAGGAGCGCGGCGTAATCGTGCTGTATCCCGCGCAGGCGCCGCGTTCCAATGCGTACAAGTGCTGGAACTGGTTTCAGCCGGGCGATCAGCGCCGAGGTGCAGGCGAACCTGCGCTACTGGCAGCGATGACGCGCCATATCATCGCGACGCAATCCGTGGATCCCGATCGTGTGTACATCGCGGGACTTTCTGCGGGCGGCGCGATGGCGGCAATCATGGGACGTGAGTATGCCGATCTCTACGCGGCAGTCGGCGTGCATTCGGGCCTTGCGCCCGGCGCGGCGCACGACGTGGCGTCGGCGTTTGCGGTGATGAACAACGGCGCGCCTGGCAAGGCCGCACGCGGCAACGCGTCATTCGACGATTCGCGCACCGCGCCCGTCATTGTTTTTCATGGCGACCGCGACGGCACCGTGCACATCGATAATGGCATCCACGTGATCGGCGAGCGTGCAAAAGCCAGCGCGCGGCGCGATAAAGGCGATGCCGACGGTCGCGCTTACACGCGCAGCCAGTTCAAGCCCTCGAACGGTCACGCACAGGCCGAACACTGGGTGGTCCACGGCGCCGGCCACGCCTGGTCCGGCGGCAGCAGCGATGGCTCGTACACCGATGCGCAAGGCCCCGACGCAAGCCGCGAAATGCTGCGCTTCTTTCTCGAGCATCCGCGCCGCGCGGGTTGATTCGCCCTGATCGGCCGCTGCGCGCCACCCTCTCCCCACACGTGGGGAGCAAGAAAATCCTGTAAGGGCTGGCTTGGCGAGGCTCAGCAGAGTTCGGGCACTCCGTCGAAAAAATCGACAATGCCTGTCTCGAGCGAGTACTCGGCGCCGACCACGAGCAAATCCTCGCTCGCGATCAGTTGCTCGATCACCTGCGAGCCGTGCCGCAGATGATCGGCAGACGCGCGAATGTTGGCGCGCACCGCATGCCGGACCAGCGCCTCCGGATCGTTCCGAAGCTCGGTCGCAAGCAAACCCTCGACCGAAGGCCGAATGCGATCGACGATCGACGCAAGATTGCGCGACTGACTGTCGTTTGGCCGCTGCAATTCCTCAAGCGTCGCCTGGATCGCGCCGCACTGCGAGTGACCCATCACCACTACCAGTCGGGTGCCGGATCGCTCCGCCGCAAACTCGACGCTGCCGATCTGCGACGGCGCCACGATGTTGCCGGCCACACGAATCACGAAAAGGTCCCCGAGCCCCTGATCGAAGACGATCTCGACCGGCACCCGCGAGTCCGAACACCCGAGGATGGCCGCAAAGGGCGCCTGCCTCGCGGTCAGTTCCATGCGGCGCGCGTGGTCGTTGAGCGCGTCTCGTCCCCACATATCCGACACGAACCGGCGATTGCCTTCGCGCAATCGTGCAAGTGCCGCCAGCGCAGAAATCATGGACGATCATCCCCAGGTTTCCATGAGTATGCATGCAGGTGCCATCGCCGCCAACGTGACTTGAAACTGGTCCATGCGCGCAGCACCCGCGCGACGAGTGCCTTGAGCAGCGGTTCACGGCGCATCGGCGATCATGCAGGGCATGTGGCGGCAACTATTTCTGATTTACGCGCTTACGATGATGACCGCAGTGCCTGCGCGCGCCGCGATCCATCGCTGCGTCGGGCCAGGTGGCACCGACGTGTTCACCGACCAGCCGTGCGGGTCATTGTCGATGCCCGCGCGCGATATGCGCGGCACGCCCAGCGCGGCGGACGCCGAAGGCTCTTCGCTGCCACCGACCGGGCCGCGTGGCCTGGTGGCGGGCTGTCCGGCCTCGAACGCGGAGACGCTGCTGGCCGGATTCGAGACGGGACTCGCGCGCCGCGACGTCAATTATCTAAGCGGGCTGTTCCTCTGGACCGGCGTGTCCGCTGCGGGCGGACGCGAGGTGACGGCGCGCTTGCGTCGACTGGTCGATCGCGAGCTGCTCGAAATCCGTCTCTTGCCGGACGCGGATGATCATGCGGAATTTGCCGACGCGCCTCTGGACTGGGATCCGTACATCGATCCGCCGCCGCCGCGACCCGTGCCCACCGGGCTTGCGGTTCGTCATGCCGCCATCGGTGGCGAGTACAGCGAGGGCGAAGAGACCCGGCTCGTGATTCGCGAACAGGACGAATGCCTCTGGCTGGCGTTTTAAAAAGGGGACGGAGGGAATTAATCGCGATGCGACCAATTACCTCCGTCACCGTCAGTCGTTAAGCTGGCGAAGTCCCTTTGGAGCCTGCGATGAGCCAGTCGATGACCTACCCCGAACATATCTGGCACAACGGCGCGATCAAGCCGTGGCGCGACGCGACCGTGCACGTCATGGCGCACGCACTGCACTACGGCTCTTCGGTGTTCGAAGGCATCCGCTCGTATCCCACGCCGCACGGACAGATGATCTTCCGCCTTGGCGACCATCTCAAACGCCTGTTCGCCTCGGCGCGTATCTACGACATGGATATGCCGTATGCACAGGATGTGCTTGCGCGCGCCTGTCGCGACGTGATCACGGCCAATGGCCTCGCGCGTGCATATTTGCGTCCGGTCGCGTACCGAGGACTC
>JBKJND010000131.1:0-5862 GCA_046596095.1 Ahniellaceae bacterium
CCTTGCAACTCGAAACAGGCGACTGCGGCACTCACGCCTGCGACAACGCGCACGCGTGAGTCGTCGGCGGGAGTGATGACGAGCAACCGCCGGGCAAGCCGCCTCAGGAACTCGGAGACGCGCTTCCTGTCTCGGCGGTCATCGCCTTGAGCGTGAAGCGCGAGTGGCCGCGATCTTCGATGTATTCGAGCCATTTGCCGAGAAATGCGTTAATGCGAAGTCGATACCCGAACACGGCCTTCGGCAGCGCCACGCGCCCGAGCACGTCCTCGATGCGTCGCTGGTCGTCGCAGGCAATCATCTCGGCGACGCTTGCATCGCGGTAGAACCGTAGCTCTGCGCCGGGGTCGAGCGCACGCTTTTCGCCGGCGAATTCGTAGTTGAGGCTCAGCAGCGTGGTGTAGGTTTGCTGCTCATGGATGCGCAACCACAACGGCTGATCGCCCGCGACCTGCGACCGGTAGTTTCCGGGCGCCAGCAGATGCGGCGAGAACAACCGCGCGAGTCGCCAGTAGTTGTCGCCATAAAGCCCCATGAGATACGCGAACGCGGTGGCGTTCCGAGTCGCAGTGCGTGGTAGTCCGAGAGATTGCATGACCCGACGGTATACCCCTCGGCCTGAGTCGAACAGACTTGACTTCGACTCCCCCGAACGTGCCAAAGTAGGGGTCCGTCGGAGACTTCTCGTCCGACCAGCCCGAAGACCGGTGCGCTGACCGACTCCCCCGCTTCCACTCAATATTGTTTCGGCGCTTTCCCGTTCTTCCGGCAACGAATTGCCGGAACGGCTCAGACGTTCGCACAGCGAAAAGCCAACGAACTCGTGCCGCGGAGTTAATCAATCCGCACAGATTCAGTCACGAGTTATGCGACCGCCTTATCCTCGTAATGGATTCGATCCTTCCACCTCGCCAATCGCGGCGCGCAACCCGAGGCTAAGTCAATGACCACCGAAGTTCGAGACAACAAGCAGGGCCAGAAGAACTCTCCGCGCGGCAACAACGAGCAAGATGCAGGCCCAGATGACAGGAAAAAGGGTGCGCTCGAACATGGGCACGGCAAAAACCAGTCGACAGCCACCACTGGCGGCGGCGACTCGAAAGCACCCAAAGCAAAATCGCGCGGCTAGCTCTCGATAGCTTTCACCCCGCGCAACTTCTCAGCGCGAAGTTCAGCACCAGAGTCAGCGCCACCGACGCGATGATGCTGATCAGGCATCCGGATGTTCGAAACTTTATGGGCATCGCGGAGTGTGCAGATCGAATCAAGCGATGAGAGTTCCAAGTCGCCCCGCGATCAGGCGTAGGGCGACTTCACTCGAACCCGTTCTGAAATATGAGTTGGGTCTGCGCGTTGCACTGGTTTGAGTACAGGCATGCCGCCCATTCCGGGTGATCCACGAACGGATTGCGGTTGCCCTGAAAGCTTTGAATTACGCCGTTGCGCATCAGCTCGCGTTCGTCGGGTGGGTCCTGTTGATGCCACTGCAGCAGCGTCGCGAGCAGGCCCATGTAGGCCACTGTGGCGTTGCCGCCTGATTGAACGATGAGCGATGCGTTGTCGGTGAGGCGAAGGTCCGGCTCGGTAAAACCCGTGATGCCATGCGTGCCGCCTTCGAAGCGGATGTCCATGTACAGGATCGCGCGCGCGACGTTGCCGCGCAGCGCGTCCCAGGTTTGCCAGAAGCCGCCGCAACGCAGATTGTCGTGGCCCGGTCCGCCTTGCCCGAAGTACACAAGCGTCGCGAAGGACTCTCCGCTGGCGCAGGTGCCAAACGGCAGATTGCCGCGCGCCGCGTTGTGACCTATGTCGGACAACATCAGCATGTGCGTGTCGGTGTATGCGGAATTGTCCGGACCGTCGGTCGGGAATCCGAGCGAGTTCGGCCACGTGTGTTCGCGGTTGTAGAAGGCGTTGCCGCCGGGTGACTTGACGTAGCTGGCATTGCGGTAGATGTCGAGAATGCGCGACGTGTCGAGCGGATCCTCGTCAGCCAGTTTGAGTACATCCCAGGTGTCGGTTTCGACCGCCGTATAGGGAATCCGCGTGTGGTCGTCGATGATGTTGTGCAGCGTCGCGCGCAGCGCTGCGGCGCTGCTGGCGTCGGCGGTGGCATAGTAGTCGGCGCCAATCGCACCCGTCGTAAACGAACTCGTGAAATCGCCTTGCATCGTGTTCGGAGTGCCGTCGAGGTCGACTACCTGCGAGCCCCCGATGGTGAGCGTGCACAGGATCGACTCGGGCAAATCGGCAAAGGGATTGAGCGTGAATTGGGTCGGTCCGCCGGACAATCCGAACGGCTGGCTCGCCGCACCGCAGGTCAAGCCGAATGCAGCTGCAGGAGCCGTCACAGCTTCCGAAAACGTGACCAGCACGTTGGCCGCGATAGGAACGTTGTTCGCGCCCGGGCTGGGGGTCACGAATGCGACGGAGGGCGGCACGTCCGCGGCCGTCGTGAAACCAAACGTGTGGTTCTGCGCAAGGTTTTGAGGCGTACCGTCCTGGTCGACTACCTGCGATGCAAAGACGGTTACGGCGCACTGCTCGCCGCTCGCGAAGTCGGTGTTGGGATTGATCGTATAGGTGCTCGATCCGACGTTGGAAACGACTGCATTGGCGACCCCGAGATTGCCTGAGGAGCTGCAAACGATCCCGAACCATTCGCCGGAGACCGTGACCGATTCCGAAAACGCGATGACGATGTTGGTTGCGATCGATGCGTTCGACGCGCCGTTTGTGGGTGATGTGGATGTCACGATCGGCGCTGTGTCGAGTCCGCCAGTGAAGGTCTGGCCGGTGTTGCAGGCGCCGAAAGTTGCGGCGGCGGCTATTCCCCAGGAGAACGACTCGTAGCTCGCGCCCGTACCCGATAGTGCAAGGCTGGAAGTGACTGGTGTCGATTCACTCTCCGACACGCCGATGTCGGTGCTTACCAGGCCCATCGCCGGACCGTTCGACGCCGTGAAGGAACCTTCGTAGCTCAGGAACTGGACCACGCTGCCAGCACCGTTCACCAACGCGATTCCGTCGGGTGCACCATTCTGCAGGCCGGGCGCGAGGACGCTCACTACGCCATGGCCGTTACAAAGATTGGGCACCGAACCGCTGAGCGGGAGCGTCAGGTAACTCACACCACCACTGCCGTTGTAGAGGACTAGAGACCACCCGGAAAGGTTGGTGTTGGCGGGCGCCGCGACTTCGATCGTCTCGTTTTCATCCGCCCCGGCGTCGTCGTAATGCAGCTCGTTGATGAAAACAGGTGTCTGCGCCGAAAGCGCTGTGCAAACGAGCATGCCGACGGAAACGGCCACGATACGAGCGAACATCAGGGGAATCCCGTGAGATCAGTGGTGCCCGGGGCCGGACTCGAACCGGCACGGCACAAGGCCGAGGGATTTTAAGTCCCTTGCGTCTACCAGTTTCGCCACCCGGGCTGGTGTCGCGCCCGAGTCGATCCTTGTGGGATCGACTCTCGAACTTGGAGGCCAGGGTCGGAATTGAACCGGCGTAGGCGGCTTTGCAGGCCGCTGCATGACCACTCTGCCACCTGGCCAGGTAGCGCGCTTGCCAATTGTGATGGGGGACGAGGCCCCGCGCCACATCCAGCAAACCTCAAAACGGCGAACCCCGGACGGGCCGGGGTTCGTTTGGCGAGAGCCTCCTGCATTGCACCGAGGCGCTCATGGCTTCGATGGGTAGGGCGACTATTCGCAATTATTGGAGCGGGAAACGAGACTCGAACTCGCGACATCTACCTTGGCAAGGTAGTGCTCTACCAACTGAGCTATTCCCGCAGAGCCGCGCATGATAACTCGCGCTCATTCCGTGTCAACCGGAACAGCGGCAGGTGCGGCGCTGGCCTTGCCTTCGGCGCGCATAAGCGGCCACGCCGCACGCAGGTAAACGAAGCCGGACCAGAGCGTGATGACGGCGGCGACCACCAGCAGATACTTGCCGAATTCGTACAGCGGCCGACCCGCGTAGCGATGCTGCAACAGCAGGATGATGATCGCCACCATCTGCAACACGGTCTTGAACTTGCCGAGCCCGGCGACGCTTACCGTGGTGCGCTGCCCGATTTCCGCCATCCATTCGCGCAGAGCCGAGATGGTGATTTCGCGTCCAACGATGACTGCGCCGGTAATCGCCATGAGTGGCGAGTGATCGGCCTGCACGATCAGGAACAGCGCAAAGCAAACGGTAATCTTGTCGGCGACCGGATCGAGGAACGCGCCGAACGCGGAATACTGCTGCCAGCGACGCGCGATGAAGCCATCGAGCCAATCGGTCAGCGCGCCGATCGTGAACAGCACCGCGGCGATGAGGTTGGCGAAGCGCGACGGCAGATAGAACGCAACAACCATGATCGGCACCATGACGATGCGGAACAGGGTCAATGCATTCGGTACGGTAAGTTGCACTCGGGTCCTTTGCTTTGAGCCCCTCTCCCATCGGGAGAGGGGTTGGGGTGAGGGGCCGAGCTTGCCGCAAGGGAAAACACCCCGTCTGGCAAGCTCGGCCCCTCATCCGGCGCTGCACGCCACCTTCTCCCGGAGGGATAGGGGAGAAGCTGCATTGTCACGTCATTCGTGCAGGACTGCATAGATGCGCTCGGCCAGCTCGCGGTGGATGCCGCGCACTGTGAGCAACTCCTCCACGCCTGCCCCCTCCAATCCCGACCATCCGCCGAAGTGTTTGAGCAGCGCGGCCCTGCGTTTGCTGCCGACGCCCGGGATCTCCTCAAGGGCACTGGTCTCGCGCTTCTTCGCACGCCGTGCGCGATGCCCAGTGATGGCAAACCGATGCGCTTCGTCGCGGATGGTCTGGATCATGAGCAAACCCGCATTGCCGCTGCCGGGATGACGCGTGCTGCCATCGGGGAAAACGAGTTCCTCCTCGCCTGCCCTGCGCTCGGTGCCCTTCGACACGCCGACCACCGCCACGCCTTCGATCTCGAGTTCACGCAGTACCGCGGCGGCGCGCGCGACCTGCCCTGCCCCGCCGTCGATCAGCAATACATCCGGCGCAATGAACTCACCTCTGGCGACGCGCTTGTAACGGCGTTCCAGCGCCTGTTGCATCGCCGCGTAGTCGTCGCCGCCCACGATGCCCGTGATGTTGAATCGTCTATATGCCTGTCGCTCCGCACCTTCGGGGCCGAATACCACGCACGACGCCACCGTCGCCTCGCCCATCGTATGCGAGATGTCGAAGCACTCGACGCGCGCAAGCGCAGCGATACCCAGCAATTCCTGCAACGCCGACCACCGCGCGGCTTGCGTTTGTCGCGAGGTCAGCTCGATCGCGAGCGCGAGTTCCGCATTGCGTACCGCCATGCGCATGAGGCCGGCGCGCTCGCCGCGTACTTTGCTGCGGATCTCGACCTTGAATCCGGCCTGTGCCGACAACGCCGCAGCGATGAGTTCGCCTTCCTCGATCGCTGCGTTCGCGATCAGCAGCGCGGGTGGCGGATGGTCAAGGTAATACTGAGTCGCAAACGCCTCAAGCACCGACGCGACCGACGATCCCGCCGGCGTACGCGGAAAGTGGCTGCGACTGCCGAGGCTGATGCCGTTGCGGAAAAACAGCACGTGTACGCACGCGAGCCCGCCGTGCACAACGCAACCCAGCACGTCGGTGTTGCGCTCGGAGTGATTGACGTGATGTCGCGCCTGCACCTTGCCGAGCCGCTGGATCTGGTCGCGCAGACTGGCGGCGCGTTCGAAGTCCAGGGTGCCTGCAGCACGATCCATCGCGCCGCCCAGTTCGTCGATCAACTCGTTGCTGCGACCGTCGTAAAACATCTCCGCGTGGCGAACATCCTGCGCGTACGACTCCGGGTCGATGAGGCCCACGCACGGC
>JBKJND010000300.1:0-8121 GCA_046596095.1 Ahniellaceae bacterium
CCGGCGCTGCTGGCCGATGGCGCGGAACTCGCCCTGGCGGCGGCGCTCGACACCAGCATCGCGCAGCTCGGTGCACGGCTGACCGCGCACGATTACCTCGGCGCGCTCAAGGTTCTCGCGCCGCTGCAGCAACCGGTCGACGCCTACTTCGACAACGTGATGGTGATGACCGACGACCCGGCGCTACGCGCCAATCGCCTGACCCTGCTCGCGATGCTGCGCCGCGCGTTCCTCGCCATCGCGGATATCGCCGAGCTCGACCTCACCGCCTGACCTTGTCCCGCCTTAAGGTCGGCGAGCCGACCTGACCTACAACTTCGGGGTTTGCGTGTCGGGTGCTGCGGCGAGTGTGCGATTGAGCCATTCGAGGACCCACTCTTCCGCCCAGCTGTCCATGCGCCAGTTCTGGAGATACCCGCAATGACCGCCGTGCTGGGTGATTTCGAGGCGCGCGTGCGGCGATAGCTGCAACGCACGGAAGTCGTCCACTGGAATCACGGGATCGTCGGCGGCGGCTAGGATCGCGGTGGGCGCCTCGATGCCGCGCATGCGGTCGCCGGCGATGCTGTAAGCGTGCAGGTACTCGTCGAGCGATTCGAATTCGGTGTGGCGCTCGATCAGCAGCTCGGTGAGGCGCCGCATCGGCGCGCGCATGTCATCGCGGTCGAAGCGATAGGTATCGGGATACAACGCCTGCTTGCGCGTGAGCGACGCACGCCAGCGGCGCATGAAGTAGTCGTGATAAATCGACGGCGCCGCCTCCAGTGCATCGAGCACCGACGGCGGATGCACGGCCGGGCACACCGCGAACACGCCGGCCAGCGCGATGTCGGCCAAGGGCGCGTGCATCGCGACACGCAGCGCAAAGTTGCCGCCGAGCGAGAATCCGCCCACCAGCATGCGCGTCGGCGCGTAACGTGCCTGCACGTCGCGCACCGCGGCGACTACCTCATTGATCCGCGCGGAGTGGAACATCTCCTCGTTGAGATGATGCGATTCGCCGTGATCGCGGAAATTGAGCCGGAATACGCCAAATCCCGCCTCTCGCAATCGCGCGCCAAGACTCAACTGATAGCTCGAATTGCTGCTGCCTTCCCATCCGTGCAGCAACACGATCAGGGCGCGCTCGGTGCCGATTGCTGGCGCATGAAACCCTTGCAGGCGCACGCCATCGCCGCCATCGACGATGACTTCGCGCGATGCCGCAGTGAGCGCGCGGTGCCGCGCACGAATGCGCATGCGGCGCAGGCCGCTCGAACCCAGGATCGATTGCAGATGCGGGTTGCGCAACCAGCCGCGCGGCGCGAACGGCGCCAGCGCGGGCTGCACAACGGCGCTGAGGGGTGTCATGCGATCGCCTCATCGAGCGTGGCTGATTCGTTGCCGGCGGCATCGGTTTCGCCAAAGCCGAGTGCGGCCACAATGGCCTCGCGCGCGGCATTCGCGAGGCGCCGCCGACCTTGCGCGTGATCGGTCAGGGGAGCGAGGAAAATGACTTCGGCGGTCGACGGTGCGCCGCCCAGCACGCGGAAGAAACAGTGCACGAATTTCTCGCCCGGGCGAAACGCGATATCGAGCGCAAGTTTGCCGTTCCGCACGGAACGCAGCGCGACGGGTTGCACCGGCGCGCCGGTCGCGACCGCGGGCTGCAGGATGCGCGCGTGAAACACGCGCACTGAATCGGCGGGTCCGGCGCTGCCTTCCGGAAACACGCCCACCGCGGCGCCTGCGCGCAACGCGGCAATCATTTGTTCCTGCACGCTGCCGAGCGATTCCGTGCTGCCGCGGCGATGGAACAAGGTACCCGCCCGCGCCGCCAGCATGCCGACCAGTGGCCACTCCGCGATCTCGCTCTTGGCGACAAAGTGGAGCACGCGCTGACTGTGCATGAGCGTGATCTCGATCCACGAAAAATGATTCGCGACCATCAACACCGCGCCCTCGACGGGCGTGCCGCGCGCGACCACCCGCATGCCGAACACACGCAGGAGATTGCGCTGCCAGGTGCGGATCGCCCATTCGCGCACGCGCTCTCGCTCGTTCGCGCGCCATTCCGACCACGGCGGGAGCATCAGCAGCGTGGTCAGCGGCAACGCAACCAATAGATGCAGAAGCAGCAACGGCACGCGCCACAAATATCGGAGCGGCCGCATCGGATCGTGGGATTGGGGGAGGTTCGATTGCACGGCTACGTTGCGTCGAGTCCAGTTCGAAAAATTCGGTTCCGCCCTGGCACGATGCGGTCCACGCGCGCCACGGTCAAGGCCCACTGTGGCGCCAATAGCCTAGAGTCTTGACTCCCTGAGGGGTCAGAGTGCTGTTTCGTTCGCGAAATGGCACTCTGACCCCTCATCAACTATCGCGGAGGGTGACGACGGCTTCGACGAGATCGGCGACGTGCGTTTCCCACCAGGTCGGTTGCGCGGCCCAGGGGAACGCAAGCGGAAACGCCGGATCGTCCCAGCGCGCCGCGATCCAGCCGGCGTGATGAATCTGCCGCAGCAGCCGCAACGGTTCGATCAACGCAAGCTCGCCAAAATCGAAGTCGCGGAACTGGCCATAGCCTTCCAGCAATGCCTCGCGCTGGATCTCGCTGCCCGTCATGAGCATCCACAAGTCCTGCACCGCCGGGCCGGTGCGCGCGTCGTCGAGATCGACAAAGTGCGGGCCCGAGTCGGTCCACAGCACATTGCCCGGATGGCAGTCGCCGTGCAGGCGTAGCGTTGCGTCCGGGCGATAGAGCTCGCGCAGTACTTCGCCAGCGCCTTCGATGGCGCGTGCGTAACGATCACGCACGTGGGCGGGCAACAGGGGGCTTGCCAGCACCGCGCGCGCGGGCGCGGTCAGCAAATGCGCCAGATCGAGCGTTTCGCGCACAGCAAAACGCGACCGCGCACCGATCGCGTGGATGCGCCCGAGCAGCCGCCCGAGCCACGCCGCCGTGTCGGTCTGTTCGAGTTCGGGTGCGCGCCCGCCGCGACGTGGATACAGCGCGTAGCGAAATCCCTCATGCGTGTGGCGCTGGCGCCCGTCCAGCGTCAACGGCGCCACGACCGGCAGCTCCGCCTCGGCCAGCTCCAGTGCGAACGCGTGTTCCTCGTCGATTTGCGCGTCGGTCCAGCGGCCCGGCCGATAAAACTTGGCGACGATGAAGGTGCCGCCTTCGATGCCGATTTGATACACCCGGTTCTCGAACGAGTTGAGCGCGAGCAGGCGCCCGTCGGCCGCGAGATCCAGCGCCTCGATGGCATCCAGCACCACATCCGGCGAGAGGTTTGCGTAAGGCGTCGTGGACAGGGCGTTCAACGGCTCGACGTCCCGACCTTGCCACTTTCACCGCGCGCCACCGCGATCGCGGCCGCGACAAGTTGCTGGGTCGCGGTGCCAGCGGCAGCATGCACGTCACCGAATCCGAGAGACGATGCATGCGCTGAGAGTCGCGCGCTGCTTACCAACACCGGCGCGCGCAACAGCGTGTCGGGATTCGAGCCGGCGAGCTTCACCAGCGCGGTCAACGCCTCGCCGCTGGTGGCGAGCAGCAACGCGCGCGGTTGCGCTTGCAGCAGTGCCTCGAGACGCGCGCGATGGCGGCGATCCCAGCGCGCCGGTCCGCGTCGATACACGGCGACTTCGCGCACGTCGAGAGCACGCGCGCGCAAACCATCGGCAAGCAGCGCGCGACCGCCTGGCGCCTTCACCAGCGCTACCGTCCCGACGATTTCGCGCAACTCCGGCAATGCAAGCACACCCTCGCTGTCATGGCGTTGCGACGGATAAATCGCAGTGATGCCGCGCCGCGCCAGCGCCGACGCGGTACCCGGCCCCACCGCGAACACGCGCGCAGCGGGATACGGCGCGAACTCCGACCACGCTCGCCATGCAAAGCGCGCCGCAGCCGGGCTCACGAATATCCACGCCGCTGCGTGGCCAAGCGATTCGAGCTCGGCCCGCACCCGCCCTGCATCGGGCGTCGCGCGTACGCTCAAGGTCGGCAACCGCAGCACCTGCGCGCCGCCGCGCGTGAACGCCCGCGCCAGCGCGGAGCGCCCGCCATCGGCACGCAGCAATCCCAAGGTCCATCCCTCCAGGGGCGCGTCGAATCGGGTCGGCGGGTCGAGACTCATGCGCCGATCCTAGCAACCGGACGCAGGAATCCATCAGGACGCAGAATGCTTGCCACCAAGGCGGGTTGTGCGAACCTTGTCGCCATGAAGCCGATCACCGATCTCAGTACGCTCGAACGCCACTTGCTTTCGGGCATTCCACTGGCGCGCGAAATGCAGCTGCGCGTCACCGAATACGACGGGCAATGCCTCGTGTTGACCGCGCCGCTGGCGCCCAACGTCAACGACAAGAGCTGCGCGTTTGGCGGCAGTCTCGTGAGTCTCATGACGCTGGCGTGCTGGGGCCTGGCCACGCTGCGCCTCGGCGAAGCTGGCCACGCCGCCGAAGTATTCGTGCAGGATTCGATGGTCAACTATCTTGAACCGGTGTGGGGCGAGATCGTGGTCGAGGCGCAACAGCTGCTTGGCGATGGCGAGTGGGACGATTTTCTCGGAATGTTCGCCGCACGCGGCAAGGCGCGCGTCACGCTGACCGCGTGCGTGACCACCCCCGGCGGCGGCGTAGCGGCACGATTGTCGGCGCGCTTCGTCGCGCTGCGCGGCGAGAGCGCGGCGCCGCTGCTGCAATCCGTCCCGAACTCAAAGGGAGACGCAACATGAGACGTACGTTTGGCTGCTGCGCAAACGCAGTGTGGATGGCACTTCTGCTGGTGTGCGCAGGCTGCGCCAGCGATCCGGCCGCAGGGGACGCCGCAAAGCTCGAGAAGACGCTGACGGCGTACCACTCCGCGTTGCGCTGGGGCACGGTCGAGCAGGCGCTCTCGCTGCACGATCCCGAGGTGCTTGCGAAGCAGCCGGTCACTTCGTTCGAACTCGAACGCTGGCGCCAATTTCGCGTGGTCGGCTATCGCGATTCGTCGCCCGCGCCGGTCGCGCCGGGGCGCGTACAGCATCGTGTCGCGCTGGAGCTCATCAACCTCAATACCCAGAGCGTGCGCAATGTGCTCGATGTGCAGGAGTGGCGTTACGACGCGACTGCCAAACGCTGGTGGCTTACCTCGGGCTTGCCGAGCCTCGACGCGCAATGACGGTGGCATAATCCGCCGCCCTGCTGTGCGGCCTGCCGATGTTCTTCGAGCGTCTTCCCGATTTTTTTGCCAATCACATGATTCTCACGACGACGTTCGTCGCGTTGCTGGCGTTTCTCATCAGCCATGAATTCGCCCAGTTCACGCGCAAGTACAAGGCGCTTACGCCCCAGGCATTGACGCAGCTCATCAACCGACAGTCGCCGCTGCTCATCGACATGAGCAGCCAGAAGGACTTCGACGCCGGTCACATCGTTGGCGCCAGACACGTGCCGCTCAGCCAGTTCGATCCGGAGCACAAGGATCTGGCGAAGGTGCGCGAAATGCCGGTCGCGGTGTACTGCGGCAATGGGCAAACGTCGGCAACCGCGTGCGCACGCCTGTCAAAAGCCGGTTTCACGCAGGTCAACTGGCTCGACGGCGGGCTGGCCGCGTGGCGCGCAGCCAGCCTGCCGGTGACCCGCGACAAGCGCTGACAGAAAAGGGGGTCAGAGTCACTTTTCCGCCCGTGAACATGGCAATTTCGGACACGTCTTCCGGAAAAGTGACTCTGACCCCTTTTTCCCTGACCCCTTTTTCCCGCCCGCGCCGGCCCGACATGGGATACTCCCGCTCTTTTTCCGCTTCGACCTTGTTTCCGGAGATTTCAATGGCTGACGAAAATACCAATGGCGCGCTCGCCAACGGCGCACTGGGCAACGGCGCGGCCGAGCCCGCGCAGATGACCGCGCAGGTCAACGTGCAGAAGATCTACATCAAGGACGCCTCGTTCGAAGCGCCGTCCGCGCCACAGATTTTCCAGGATCAGGGCCAGCCCCAGATCCAGTTGAACCTCGGCCAGCGCACCGCGGCCATCGGGCCGGATGTGTACGAGGTCGTGCTGACCGTGACCGTGACCTGCAAGCTTGCCGACAAGACGGCGTACCTGGCCGAAGTGCAGCAAGCCGGCATTTTCGGCTTGACGGGTTTCCCGGAGGGCGATCTGCAGGCGGTGCTCGGCACCTTCTGCCCGCACACACTGTTCCCGTATGCGCGTCAGTCTGTCGCGAACATGATCATGGACGGCGGCTTCCCGCCCTTCCAGTTGCAGCCGATCAACTTCGAGCAGATTTATGCCGATCAGGTGCAGCGTCAGCAAGCCGCTGCCGCCGCGCAGCCGATCGCCAGCGCGTAATTCCTCGTGAGCACCGCCGCGGCTGTCTCGCGTGTCGCGGTGCTTGGTGCGGGGTCGTGGGGCACCGCGCTGGCGATGCTGTTGGCGCGCAACGGCGCCCTCACCACGCTGTGGGGGCGCGACCCCGTGCAGATCGCGAGCATGCGCGAAACGCGTTGCAATGCGCGTTATTTGCCCGATGCAAATCTGCCAGACGCGCTGATCCTCGCCGATGACTTGAACGTTGCGGTCGCCGACTGCGACGTGATTTTGATCGTCACCCCGAGCCACGCGTTTGCGGAGCTGGTCGCGGCGCTGGCAAATTTGCCCGCCCCACGTGTGGGTGTCGCGTGGGCCACCAAGGGTTTCGAACCCGGCTCCGGCCGATTCCTGCACGAGGTGGCCGAGCGTCATCTCGGACTTGAAGTGCCGCTCGCCGTGGTGACCGGGCCTTCGTTTGCCAAAGAGGTCGCCGCTGGTCTTCCCACTGCGGTCACGGTGCACTCGGAGAACGCGGAATTTGCGGACACCGTTGCCCATCTGCTGCACGCCCCCGCGTTTCGCGCCTACACCGGCACCGACATGATCGGTGCCGAACTCGGCGGCGCCATGAAGAACGTGCTTGCGGTCGCCACCGGCGTCGCCGACGGAATGCAGCTTGGACTCAATGCACGCGCCGGCATCATCACGCGCGGCATCCACGAGATGCTGCGTTTGACGATGGCGATCGGCGGTCGCGCTGAAACCATCATGGGGCTCGCCGGTGTTGGCGACCTCGTGCTGACCTGCACCGGCGACTTGTCGCGCAATCGCCGACTCGGGCTCGCGCTTGGTCGCGGCGTTGCGTTGTCGGATGCGGTGGCGGAAATCGGCCAGGTCGTGGAGTCCGTGCAGACCGCAAATGAGGTGATGCGCCTTGCCAAACGACACGCGATCGAACTGCCGATATCGCACGAGGTGCAGCGCGTACTCGCCGGGGAGCTGACGCCGCACGCGGCGCTGCGCGAACTGCTCGCGCGCGAGCAGAAGCCCGAGTATCCCGAAGGCATGTTCCGCTGACCGCTGCTGCACACGAACTTTTCGCGTTGCATGCGATCTAATTCAGGTTCGCCATTGCCGCACGCGAACCACAAAACAACAATTGGAGACGTATACGATGAAGATGAAAATACTGGCCCTGACGCTGGTACTCGGCAGCGCGATGACCGCCACGACGGTGACCGCGCAGGACCTCAATGGATTCTTCCTGCAAGGCAAGATCGGTTCCGCGAGTTCTTCGGCGAACGACTTCGATGACGAAGTCACGTCGTACCAGTTCAATGGCGGCTATCGCTGGGGTGCGTTCGGTATCGAAGCGGGCTACGTCGATTTCAGCGGCTTCGAAGGCGAGGACCGCAACTTCGATCTTGACGCCGACATCAACGGATTCACGCTCGGCGGCAACTTCCGCACGTCGTTCGCGGACAGCTGGTACTTCGGCGCGCGCGCCGGCGCGTTTTTCTGGGAAGCCGATGCCGATGTCGTGGTTCCGAGTTCGGTCAGCCCCACCACTTTCCTGGTGGTGCGCCGCGATGCCAACAACACGGATTTCTACGCGGGCGTGAGCGTCGGTTACGATTTCAACGACCAGTTCAGCGTCGGTGTTGCCTATGACTACTTTGGTCCGGAAGACGACGATATCTCGCTCGAGACCAACGTCCTGTCGCTGATGGGCGAGGTGCGGTTCTAGCGCGTCCTGCGTCGTTGCAGGGCGGGCACTGGCCGCCGATGCATGTGGTGCGCCTTGCGGTGCGGCGGGCAATGCCCGCCCTACCAA
>JBKJND010000243.1:0-10647 GCA_046596095.1 Ahniellaceae bacterium
GCGGGCAAATATGCCGCGCTGTGCGACATCTTCGTGATGGACGCGTTCGGTACCGCGCATCGCGCGCAGGCGTCCACGCATGGCGTGATCCGCGCGGCGCGGGTTGCGTGCGGCGGACCGCTGTTGATGGCCGAACTCGATGCGCTGACGCGCGCACTCGAGGCGCCGGCGCGACCGCTGCTCGCGATTGTCGGCGGCTCCAAGGTATCTACCAAACTCGCATTGCTGGAGAGTCTGATTGCGAAGGTCGATGGGCTTATTGTCGGCGGAGGAATCGCCAACACGTTTCTTGCCGCAGCCGGTTTGCCGATCGGCAAATCGTTGGTCGAGCGCGATTTGATCGACGTGGCAAAGCGCGTCGTTGTTGACGCGCGCGCTCGGGGTGTCGATCTACCGCTGCCGACCGACGTCGTGGTCGCCACCGAGTTCGCCGCGACAGCAACGGCCACAGTGAAGCGCGTCGAAGAGGTGGGCGCGGATGACCGCATTCTCGACATCGGTCCCGCGACCGCGCGCCGCTATGCCGAGTCCATCACGTCCGCTGGCACGGTGGTGTGGAACGGTCCGGTCGGCGTGTTCGTGTTCGACGCATTCGGCGCTGGCACACGCGCGGTCGCCGAAGCGATCGCAGCAAGCCGCGCGTTCTCGATTGCCGGCGGCGGCGACACGCTGGCCGCGATCGACAAATACGACGTGGCCGGCGACATCGATTACATCTCCACCGGCGGCGGCGCCTTCCTCGAGTTTCTCGAAGGCCGCGAGCTGCCCGCAGTCGCAGCGCTGGCTGCGCGCGCCGGCGGCTGACGGAGCGGCGGTACACTGCGCCGCAACGCCACGCGCCGAGCGTGGCCCGGACCGACAACGGGGATACGACGATGGACTTCAATGCAACGATCGCACGCGTCAAGAACATTCTGCTGACGCCCAAGACGGAATGGCCGGTCATTGCGACCGAGACCACGACGGTGGCGGACATTTACAAGAACTACGTGATCTGGCTCGCGGCGATTGGGCCTGTCGCGAGTTTCATCGGACAGTCGGTGTTCGGCATCAGCATCCCGTTCGCCGGCACGTTCCGGCCGGGCATGGGTTCGCTCATCACAACGCTGGTGCTTACCTATGCCATGAGTCTGGGCATGGTGTATCTGCTGGCGCACGTGGTCGATGCACTCGCGCCTACGTTCGGTGGCCAGAAGAATTTTCTGCAGGCGCTCAAGTTGACCGCCTACGGCTACACGGCCGCGTTCGTGGCCGGCATTTTCGGCATCGTGCCGCAGCTGGCGATCCTGAGTCTGTTGGGACTTTATTCGCTCTATCTCATCTTCCTGGGGCTGCCGCATCTGATGCGCAATCCCGAGGACAAGACCATCGGATACATGGTCACGGTCGCGATTGTCGGCATCGTGCTGACCTTGATTCTGGGCGCGGTGATCGGCGCCGCGACGATGGCAGGCATGCGTACCGGCATCGCCGGCGTGACCGCGCCGAGCGGCGAGACGTTCGAGGCGGATCCTGATTCCGCGCTCGGCAAACTGGCGGCGATGGGCGCGCAGATGGAAGCTGCCGGCGCGAAAGTCGAAGCCGCCAACGCCGCCGCTGAAGCGGCAGCCGCGTCCGGCGACAGCGCCGCTGCGGCAGCCGCAAGTGCCGCCGCCATGCAGGCCGCGATGGGTGCGCTGGCCGGTGGCAAGCCAGGCGTGCGCGCACTCGCGCCCGATGCGTTGAAGCCGTTCCTGCCGGAATCGATGGCAGGTCTTGCGCGGTCGTCGGTCAGCGCTTCAAGAAACGCCGCGATGGGTATGGAAGTTTCGACCGCGACCGCAAACTACGGCGAAGGTCAGCGCTCGCTGGAACTCGAGATCGTGGACATGGCGGGTGCGCCGAACTTCCTCGCATTCGCCGGCCTTGCGGGCATGGAATCCGAGAACGAAACCGACGCGCGCGTGGAGAAGACCTACCAGCAGGACGGCAGCTGGGTGCAGGAGTCGTGGGACAAGGACGGCAGCCGCAGCGAATACCAGGTCGCGTTGAACAATCGCTTCATGATCAAGCTGCGCGGCAACGGTATCGACATCGACACGCTGAAAAGCACCCTCGCGGAACTCGACCTCGACGGCCTCGCCAGCACTCCCGCCGCGTCGTAGAACAGCAGCCGGACATAGTCCGGCGCTTCAACGGCGACGGCACCGTGCGCAGACGTTGCGCGCAGGGTAAAAGACTTATGGAAGGTCGAAGAGGAGCAGGCTGGCGTCGGCGGTGGCGCGCACGCGCAAGACGGGTTCTGCGCTGATGGCGGCGCCATCGCCGGGGTGCAGCGGCTGGCCGTTGAGGTCGAGTTCGCCGCTTACCAATTGCAGCCACGCGCGACGTTCGGGCGCCAACGCATACTCGAGCGTGCGCTCCGCGCCGAGATCGGCGACATACACACGTGTGTCCTGACGGATCGGCAATGTGCCCTCGGCGCCGCCAGGCGCCGCCACGAGGCACCAGCGATCGGCGCGCTCTGCGCTGGCGAAGTGTCGATCCGCGTACGCAGGCGACGCGTTCAACACGTCGGGCTGAATCCATATCTGCAGAAAATGCGCGGGCGCGTGGGCGTCCGCGTTGTACTCGCTGTGGCGGATGCCGTGACCCGCGCTCATCCACTGCACATCGCCGGCGCGGAGCGTAGCGCCGCCACCCTGATTGTCGCGGTGCGCGAGTGCCCCGCTCACGACGAAGCTCAGGATTTCCATGTTGGCGTGCGAATGCGGCGGGAAGCCTGCGCCGCCCACCACCACGTCATCGTTGAGCACGCGCATTGCGCCGAAGCCCATGTGCGCGGGGTCGTGATAGTCGCCGAACGAAAACGTGTGACGACTTTCAAGCCAACCGAGGCTGGCAGCGCCGCGCGACGCTGCCGCGCGCACTCTGATCATGGTCGACCCATCGCCAAGGGATACGCGGCCGATCCGGGCCGACGCAGATTCACGATTTCTTCTTCGCCGCAGCCTCCTTGGCCTTGCGTGCGGCTACCGCCTTGGCGTCCAGTGCTTCGGCGGTGATGACGAGCTTCACTTCGTCGCTGACGTTGGGCGCGTACGCGCCCACACCGAAATCGGTGCGCTTGATCGTGGCGGTGGCGTTGAAACCCGCAGCCTGCGTCTTCGACATCGGATGCGGCCCGACCTTGTTCACAGTTACATCGAGCACGACCGGTTTGGTCTGGTCCTTGACCGTCAGATCGCCGGTCACGCGCAGCTTGCCCGCGCCCGCCGTTTCGACTTTGGTGCTGACAAACGTTGCCTTGTCGAACTTGTCGGCCTCGAAAAAATCCTTGCTGCGCAAATGATCGTTGAAATCAGCCACATGCCCGTCAAGACCGCTCAGCGGAATGGTGACATTGACAGAAGATGCTGCGGGCGCATCGGCGTCGTACACCAGCGTGCCTTCGATGCCGCCAAAATTCGCGCTGGGGCTGGACAGCCCGAAATGGCTCCAGGTGACCGTGACCTGAGTGTGGCCCGAATCGATCGCGTAGGTGACGGGAGCCGCCCACAGCGCACCACTTGCAAACAGGGCGGCTGTCGCCGCTACAAGGTATTTCGATCGCATGCGTTTGCTCCTCAGGAGGGGATTATCAAGCAAGGGATCATTCGATCCGGTTGACCTCTTCGAAAGAAAACCGCGGTGAGCGCGGGAACAGCTTGGACGCGTCGCCGTGTCCCAAGTTCACCAGAAAATTGGATCGCCACGCGGTGCCGGCGAAATACACGGCGTCGAGGCCAGCGTTGTCGAATCCCGACATCGGCCCGCAATCGAAACCAAGCGCACGCGCCGCCAGCAACAGGTACGCGCCCTGGAGCGTTCCATTGCGGAACGCCGTGGTCTCGATTTTTTCCGGCTTGCCGGCAAACCAGCTGCGCGCGCTCTGGTCGTGCGGAAAAAGGCGCGGAAGCTTCTCGTAGAATTCGAGATCGTGCGCGACGATCACCGTGACCGGAGCTGCCAACGTCTTGGCGGTGTTCGACTCGTCGAGAAACGGCTTGAGCTTTGCCTTCGCCTCGGCGCTGCGCACCCACACAAGGCGCGCCGGACAGCAGTTCGCGCTGGTCGGCCCAAACTTCAGGAGTTCGTAGATCGCGTGGATATCGTCGTCGGTGATCTCGCCCTCACGCCAGATATTGTGGGTGCGAGCTTCACAAAAAACGACATCAAGCGCAGCGGAAGACAACGGCTGGGCGGGCATGGTGCAGGAATCTCGCGGCAAAATAATGCGGTATCCGAGTGTATCCGTCTCGTCCGCAATGACGGCATGCGGATTTTCGGCAGTCCAGCCGCGATTCATTCCGGGGCTTTAATGACGGCAGCGAAAGGAATCGCGGGCAATGCGGGCATATTGCGAATAGGCTTCCCGCATCGGCAGCCATACGAACCCGAGTGAACGCTTCCGCCTTGCCAACCACCTGGATTTTGCACGACGGCCACGCTGGCAACCGCCGACAGGCGCTGGCGTTGGCGAGTGCGCTGGACGTGCCGTTTCGCGAGTTCGCGATCGCACTCGCGGTGCCTTGGCGGTGGTTCGCACCGCGCATGCGCTGGCCGTGGCCGCAGGCGTTGCCGCGCGTGCTGCGCGATGCTTTGAATGCGCCGCCCGCGCTCGTGATCGGCTGCGGACGCGCGGCAGCATTCGCGACGGCAATGTTGCGCACGCACGTACCCGGTTGTCGGGCGATCCAGATTCTCGATCCGCGCGTTGAGCCTCGCCACTTCGACTGGGTGATCGCGCCCGCGCATGATGGCCTGGCGGGGCGCAATGTCATCACGACGCTGGGCGCGCTCAATCCAATAGACGCCGCATGGCTGGATGAGGCTGCGCACGCGCACGCTGCATTGACCGAGTGGCCTTCACCGCGCCTCGCGTTGCTGATCGGCGGCCCGCACCGCGACTGGGCGTTCGATTTGGCCGCACTGGAACGCTTGCTGCAAGCGGCGGCCGACTGGCAGGCGAGGTGCGGCGGTAGCGTATGGCTGAGCACCTCGCGGCGGTCACCGGGCACGTTCGACGCGCTTCTCGCAACGTTCGCGCGCGCTGCACCCCATCGCATGGCGTACCTCGACACCAAGGCGACGGTATGCGAAGGCGCGGTGCTCGCTCCCGCCGCATCGAATCCGTATCCCGGTTTTCTGGCGCTGGCCGACACGCTGCTGGTCACCGCAGACTCCGTCAATCTCGCCAGCGAAGCCTGCGCGACGGGCAAGCCGGTCTACGTGTTCGAACCCGAGCGCGCGCAAGGAAAGTTGCAGCGATTCCACGCCGCCCTCGCCGCGCGCGGCCACGCACGCGACAGCGCGCGCATTGCCGACCGCGGTTCGAGCGATGACTGGCCACCTGCGCTACGCGAAGTTGCTGTGGTCGCGGAGCGGATGAGTGCGTGGTTAGGTGACGAACGGCCTTTGTAGAGCGGAGCTTGCTCCGCTGTTCTGCGGGCTTGGAAAAATTCTACGCCAGAGGGAGACCGTGGCTCTGCGCTGCTGCACAAATTGCCGCAGTTGCGATGTCGATCGCGGCGCTGCGCGGTGCGCGGCGCTGGCGCAGGTCAAGGGTGCAGTCGAGTCCGGCCGCCAGGAGGGTTTCGTGCGCTGATGCGAGCGCTGTCGCCGCGACGCCGTCGATAAGCCCGGCACCGGTGGCGAGCACGAGCAACTCGCGCGTGCGCGTGCTGCGAGTGAGCTCCGGATGTTGCGCAGCGTGCGTCAGCACGAGGTACTGCAGCAGGAACTCGAGATCGACCAATCCTCCCATGCCTTGTTTCAGGTCGAAGCACGCGGCGTCGGTACGATCGAGCTCGTGACGCCAGCGTTGCCGCATCGACAGCACCTCCGTGCGCACCTCGCCGGCATCGCGCACCGCGCACAATCGGGTGTGGCGTAGTTCGTCGAAACGCGCGCGCAGCTCGGCATCTCCTGCGACCGGGCGCGCCCGCACCAGCGCTTGTTGCTCCCACGTCCACGCGCGCTCGCGCTGATACTCGGCGAAACCCTCGAATCCGCTGACCAGCAGACCTTTGCCGCCATCCGGGCGCAGGCGCACATCCACCGGGTACAGCGCGCCCGCGCGGGCCGGCGTGGTCAGCCAATGCACCGTGCGTTGCACGCGGCGCGCAAACCAGCGCGCGCCGTCGATCGGGCGCGCGCGCGCACTGCTTTGCGTCGACATCGCGTTGTCGTACACGAACACGAGGTCGAGGTCCGACGCGAAGCCAAGCTCCGCAGCGCCCAGGCTGCCGTAGCCCACGGTCAACAATCCATCGCGCGAGCAATCAGCGAGTGGACCGTGTTGCGCCAGCGCGTCCTGGTGCGCCAACGCGTGCGCGGCGGTCACCAGCGCCTCGGCCAGCGCCGCGAGTTGCGCGGCGGTGGCGTCAGCCGAATCCTTGCGCGCGAGCCAATGAAGTCCCAACCGGAACTGATGGCCGAGCTTGAACTCATGCAGTTCCACGATCAACGCTTCGGGGTCGGCGCCCGATTCCGCCAGTCGCGCGGCAAGCGAATTGCCAAGCGCTTCCGGACCGCGTGGAATGTCCGCGCGATCGCGCTGCCGTTCGTCGAGCAGATCGTCCAGCAGCAGGGGATGCGCGATGACTTGCGCGGCCAGAAATCCGCTGCGCGCAAACACGTCGATCACGCGCTCGCGCGCGCCGGGCTGCTCGTCGAGCAGCGCGATATAGCTCGGCCGGCCGCTGATCGCGCGCACCAGTGCGAGCAGGCGCGGCAACGCACGGTGACCGTCGTCGCGCGCGGCGGCTGCGGCGATCAACGCGGGCAGCAGGCGATCGCGCCGGACGCGATGCCGCTCCGGCAGCACGCGCAGTGCAGCGTTTCCGGCCAACGCACGCAGCGCGTCCAGCGTGTCCGTATCGAGGCCCAGCGCCGCGGCTGCGGCTTCTGAGTCGTCGCCTGACAACGCGCTCTGCCACAGCGTTTGTGCGTGCGCGAGTTGCGCGTCCAGCGGCGCGCGTCGCGTGCGACGCGATGGCACCAGCGCATCGGCAAAAGCGTTGGCGACGCGCTCGCGCGTGCCGCCAAGCGTGGTAGACAATGCATCGAAGTCGTCGTATCCGAGACCACTCGCGAGGCGCTCGCGCAACATCGCATCGTCTGGCACGCGATGCGTTTGCTCGTCGCGCAGCATCTGCACGCGGTTCTCGACCTGCCTCAGCAATCGGTAGGACTGCGCCAGCATGTCGGCGAGCGCGGCGGGCATTGCACCGAGCGCACGCGCCGCGACCAGGGCTTGCAGGAGGCCAGGCACGGCGAGGACAGGTTCGCGGCCGCCGCGCGTCAGCTGCGTGAGCTGCACCAGGAATTCAATCTCGCGAATACCGCCGGGCCCGAGTTTCAGATCATCGCGGCGATCCGCGCGTACCACTTCGGCGTCGATCAACGCTTTCATTTCGCGCAGCGAATCGATCGCCGCGTAATCGAGGTAGCGTCGGAACACGAACGGCTTCAGTGCCGCGATGACGCGCGCGCCCGCCACCTTATCGCCCGCGACGGCGCGCGCCTTGACCCACGCATAGCGTTCCCAGTCGCGCCCTTCGCGCTGGTAGTACTGCTCCATCGCCGACTGTGCCATCACCAGGCGCCCGACCGATCCGAACGGTCGCAGCCGCATATCGACGCGATGCACAAAGCCATCCGCCTCGTTGGCCGATAACAAGTTGATCACGCGCTGGCCGATACGCGCGAGCGCGCTCTCGGCGTCGTCGGCATGCGCGGCGGGATCGGCACAGGCAAAGATCAGATCGATGTCGGACGAGAAGTTGAGCTCATCACCGCCCAGCTTGCCCATGCCGATCACCGCCAGCCGCAACGGTTGGCCGTCGCGGCCATGCAATGGTTCGCGACGCGCAGGCGATGCGGCCTCGACACCGCTGATCGCGGCATCGAGACACACCTCGGCGAGTCGCGAGGTGTCCGCGAGCGTGACTTCGACCGCTGCCCGCCCACTGGCGTCACGCGCGATCAGGCGCAACGAATGCGCGTGGCGATAACGGCGCAGACGCGTGCCGAGGTCGCCCGGCGCGCCGCTGACAATACTTTCCACGTCGGCCGCTTGCGGCGCGCCACCGTCGGCGCACGCGATGGTCAACTGCGCGAGCAACGCGGGCCGTCGGCGCCATTGCTCGAACGCGTAGTCGCTCACTACGAGACTCGAACGCAACATGCCTTCGAATGCGGCATCGTCAGGCCAGGCCACGTCCGCCGATGCGCACGCTCCGCGCAACGCGTCGACGCGCCCGTCCAGCCATTCGCGGTGTGCGTCAAGCGCGATCATGGAAACATCCAAGCAAGCCTCACACTTTCGTCATTCCCGCGAAGGCGGGACTGTGGAGGCAGGATGCCGAAACGAGCATTCGCGCAGCGAATGGCCCGAAGGGCGCGCGGCAGGAACCGCGCGTAATCCAGTGTCTTGGCTTGTTGCCCAATCCGAGACTTCCCGAAGGCTCTGGATTCCCGCTTCCGCGGGAATGACGAGAAAAAGAACAACGGGCTCTGATCACAACCCGCTGGCGGCCTGGGCCACGGCGCGCAACAAAGCGCGGCCTTTGTTCATCGTCTCGTGCCACTCGGACTCGGGATCGGAGTCGGCGACGATGCCGGCCCCGGCCTGCACATGCAGGCGTCCACCGCACACCACTGCGGTGCGGATCGCGATGGCGGTGTCGATGTCGCCCCACCAGCCGATGTATCCCACCGCGCCCGCGTACAGATTGCGCTTGACCGGTTCAAGTTCTCGAATGATCTCCTGCGCGCGAATCTTCGGCGCGCCACTCACGGTGCCGGCCGGAAACGTAGCGCGCAACACGTCGGCAACGCCGCAATCCGCGCGCAGTCGCCCGCGCACTTCCGACACGATGTGCATCACGTGCGAGTAGCGTTCGATCGCAAAGCTCTCGGTCAACACCACGCTGCCGGGCTCGCACACGCGGCCAATATCGTTGCGTCCCAGGTCGATGAGCATCAGGTGTTCGGCGCGCTCCTTGGGATCGGCGAGCAGCTCGACCTCGAGCGCGCGGTCCTCATCGAGCGTCGCTCCGCGCGGGCGGGTGCCGGCGATCGGACGCACGGTGACTTCGGAACCCTTGCGCCGCACCAGGATTTCCGGCGATGAGCCAATAGTTTGCGTCTGTCCGTAATCGAGATAGAACAGGTAGGGCGACGGGTTCAAAGCTCTTAAAGCGCGATACACATCGATGGAACGCGCGTGAAATGGCACGCTCATGCGTTGCGAGAGGACAACTTGAAAGATATCGCCGGCGCGGATGTATTCCTGTGCACGCAGCACCGCGCTTTCGAAACCCGCTTGCTTGAATCCCGACTTGAAATCGGCCTCGTCGAGCGCGGTACCGGACAGGTTTTCCGGATAGCTGCGACCCGAGTGACGGAGCCGGAAGGTGAGTTCGTCCAGCCTGCGTTGCGCTCTCGCCAGCGCTTGTGGTTCCGCGGGATCCGCGTGCACGATCAGGTACAGACGACCCTTGAGATTGTCGAACACTGCGATTTCATCTGACAGCATGAGCGTCGCGTCGGCGATTCCGAGTTCATCCGGTTTGAGCGTGTGTGCGAAACGCGGCTCGATCCAGCCAATGCACTCGTACCCGAAATTTCCGACCAGCCCGCCAGTGAATTCCGGCAAGCCCTCGATTCGCGGCACGCGAAAGCTCTTCTGCAGCGCCTCGATTTCGGCAAACGGATCGGTCAGCGTGCGCGTCTCGATCACTGCGCCGTGCTCGCTGATCGCAAGTTCGTGCCCGCGAATCGTGTACACGCGCCGCGCTGGCAAACCGATGATCGAATGTCGGCCCCATCGCTCGCCGCCTTCCACCGACTCGAAAAGGTATGTGTAGGGACCGTCGGCGAGCTTCAGATACACGGACAGGGGCGTGTCGAGATCCGACAGCACCTCGCGCACCACGGGTATGCGGTTGAATCCTTGCGCGGCGTACCCGGCAAACTGCTCAGCGTCCAAACCAACCTCCCACTTCTCGGCCCGCGATTATCGCCGCGATTGACCCTTGCAGTGCCGTATCGCTCTTGCAGAGCTTTCGCCCCGTCTGCGTTGGCGCGCTGTCGCGTAGCAAACAGGGTGCGCGCATGGATGGCCCCGCACTGCTGTTGCAGAGCGGTGCTATGCGCCGCTGCCCTTGCTTGACGCCGCCGTCGAGCAGCAGCCGGACATAGTCCGGCTCTGCAACAGCACGGAGCCTCGGGGACGCTACTCGTCGTAGCACTTCTTCGCGTCGAAGTCGCGCGTCGGGCCGGATTCGAAGTCGAGATTGGCTTGGCGCTTGAACGAGCGCTCGTACATGGCATCGGCGGCGTCGGTTGCCGATCGAATCTCCGCCGCCGTGAGCGATGTCCGCGCGGTCGCGCCATTGCGCACGAAGCCTGCGGCATTCGGGACGTCTGAAATACGCGCGAGAACGAGCGAATACGTCAGGCCGAGAATTTGATCCTCGGGGAAGTTGGCGTCGGGTCGAGACTGCTGCACGATCGAAATTGGGGGAAGCCCAAAAGCCTGCCGTTGCGCCATGAACAATGCTTGCGGGTTGCCGCCCGCGATCCCGCGTTCAATAAGGCGCTGATGGTTGCTTCGGAAAT
>JBKJND010000388.1:0-5044 GCA_046596095.1 Ahniellaceae bacterium
CTTCGCAGCCACCGCGTGGACGCAGGTGCGCGACCAGGTCAACGCGTTGCCGAGCGCGCAGACCGTGCACCGCAATCTGCAGATGAAGCTGGTTGGTGCCGCCACTCCGCTTGAACCCGATGGCAACGGTCGCATCCTGTTGCCGGCGAGCCATCGCGCAGCGGCTTCAATCGAAAAGCGCGCGGTCCTGCTCGGCATGGGCAACAAATTCGAACTCTGGAGCGAGGCGGCGCACGTCGCAAAAATTCGCCAGACCATTGGTGATGCGGACCTCACTGCCGACATGCTGGCGTTGCGACTGTGAGCGCGGCGGGCCGTAAACGTGCTCGCGCTGCGGCCGGGTCGCCGCGCGAGGGTCACACCGCGGTGTTGCGGAGCGAAGCAATCGATGCACTCGCAGTGCGGCCGGACGGCACTTATCTCGATGGCACATTCGGTCGTGGCGGTCACGCGCGCGAACTGCTTGCGCGCATTGGCACTGGCGGACGGCTGCTGTTGATGGACAAGGATCCGGAGGCGATCGAAGTCGCTCAAACGGAATTCGGCAGCGATCCGCGCGTCGCGATCCGGCATGGCAGTTTCGCGGTCCTGGCCGAGTGGTCCGCGACTGACGCCGGGCTCGATGGCGTGCTGTTCGACCTCGGCGTGTCGTCGCCGCAGCTCGATCAAGACGAACGCGGTTTCAGTTTCGGACGGGATGGCCCGCTCGATATGCGCATGGACACCAGCGCGGAGCCAAGCGCAGCGACATGGCTTGCGGCAGCCAGCGAAACCGACATCGCCGACGCGCTCTGGAAGTACGGCGAAGAACGCCACAGCCGCCGTATCGCGCGCGCCATCGTCGCAGCGCGTCTCGAGCACCCGCTGACTCGTACGGCCGAACTGGCCGAGCTGGTTGCGCGTAACGCGGGCAAGCGCGAAGCCGGCAAACATCCGGCGACACGCACGTTCCAGGCGCTGCGCATCGTCGTCAATCGCGAACTCGACGATCTGGCGGCAGGTTTGCAAGCTGCCGTCGATCGGCTGCTGCCCGGCGGCCGGTTGGTGGTCATCAGCTTTCATTCGCTCGAGGACCGGTTGGTCAAACACTTCTTTCGCGACCAGTCGCAGCCACCCGCGAGTGTCAGGCGCGGTCTGCCGCCTCCCGAGCCAAGCCGGCCATTGCGGCTGCGTCTGGTGGGCGCTGCCGTCAAACCATCAGTATCGGAAATCGCCGACAACGTACGCGCGCGCAGCGCCGTCATGCGCGTGGCCGAACGCTTGCCGTTGGAACGCGCGGCATGAGCGGCCGGGCATTGATCACGCTGGCGGTGCTGCTGACGGCACTGGTCGGCAGCGCGATTGGCGTGGTGAATGCGCGTCAGGAGAGTCGGCGCCTGTTCGTACTGGTCAACGCACTCGAAGCGGCCCGCGACGAACTCAACGTCGAATTCGGACGGCTGCAACTCGAGCAGGCCACCTGGGCCGAGCCGCAACGTATTGAACGCCTCGCGCGCGACGACCTCGGCATGGGGTTTCCTGCCGCCGCAGATACGCGAGTAATCCGCCGTTGAACGCGCCCACCAATCGCCGGCACGCCCTGTTGCCGCAGACCAATCTCAGACTGCGCACGCGTTGGGTCGCCGGCGTCATGCTGATAGTGGCTTGTGTCTGGGTGGCGCGCGCGGTGAACCTGCAAGTGGTGCAGAAGGAATTTCTGCAGGCGCAGGGCGACGAACGTTTTCTGCGCACGGTCGAGATCGCCGCGTCGCGCGGCATGGTCACCGACCGCAATGGTGAGCCGCTGGCCATCTCAACGCCGGTTGAATCGATCTGGGCGAATCCATCTGTCGTGTTGGCGCAGCCTGGGCGCATCGCGGAACTCGCCGCAGCGCTCGATGTGGACGCGCAGGAGCTTGAACAAAAGCTGCGTGCCCGCAAAGACCGCGAGTTCGTTTATCTGCGCCGTCGCATGCCGCCAGTCGACGCGCGCCAGGTGCTCGCGCTCGACATCGACGGCGTCAACAGTCAGCGCGAATATCGGCGCTATTACCCGGCCGGCGAACTCACCGCGCACGTGCTGGGTTACACCAACATCGACGACCACGGCCAGGAAGGTCTCGAACTTGCGTTCGACTCGTGGCTCGCGGGAAAGCCAGGTGCCAAGCGCGTGATTCGCGACCGCCGCGGTCACGTGGTCGAGACCGTCGAGTTGGTGCAGGAAGCTGCGCAGGGGCGCGAGCTCAAGCTCACGCTCGACCGTCGACTGCAGCACCTCGCGGCCCGCGAGCTTAAAGCCGCAGTGACCGAGCATCGGGCGCAAAGCGGATCGGTGGTGATTCTCGAGGTTGCCACGGGCGAAGTGCTGGCGATGGTCAACTATCCGTCCTACAACCCCAACGCGGCACGCAGCGCAGGCGCGGGATCGCGCCGCAATCGCGCGGTCACCGACGTGATCGAGCCGGGTTCTGTGGCGAAGCCGTTTACCGTCGCCGCCGGTCTCGAGTCCGGCAAGTTCACCACCACGACGCTGATCGACACCACGTCTGGAGTCATGCGGGTCGGGCGCTACACCGTGCGCGACATCCACAACTACGGTGCCGTGGATTTGACCCGCCTTCTGACCAAATCGAGCAACGTCGGTGCGGCGCGCATCGCTGAGCAACTCGACGACGAACATCTCTACGACCTGTTCCATCGCTTTGGTTTTGGCGAGTCCACCGGCAGCGGATTCCCCGGCGAAGTGTCCGGCGTGTTGCCGGCGGCGGAGGGCTGGAGCGATATCGAAAAGGCGACGCTGTCGTTCGGCTACGGTTTGTCGGTGACGCCGCTGCAACTCGCGCAGGCTTACGCTGCGCTCGGCAACGGCGGTCGTCTGGTGCCCGCGACGTTTATTGCGGGGCAAGGCGAGGCCGGGCACGCGGTGCTCGATCCCGAAATCGCACGGACGCTGCTCACCATGCTCGAGTCGGTCACCCTTGCCGGCGGCACCGCCACACGCGCAGCGGTGCCGAACTTCCGCGTGGCCGGCAAGACGGGTACTTCGCACAAGAACTCGCGCGGCGGCTATCACCAGAAACGCTACATCAGCGTGTTTGCCGGACTGGTGCCCGCCTCAAAACCACGCTTCGCCGGGGTGGTCATCATCAACGATCCTGCGGGCGCCGCGTATTACGGCGGCGCAGTGGCGGCGCCGGTGTTCGGCAAGATCATGCCCGACGCGCTGCGGCTGCTCAACGTGCCGCCGGATAACCTCCAGTTTGTCAGCACCACGCCTTCTGCATCGACGATGGTAGCGGCCGTAGCGCCGCCCGCGCTTGCTTCGCTGCCCGCCGGCATCGACGCCCGAGGCGATGCGTCCGCGGAGGGCATGCCGCCGTGACCAGAACCAGCACCAGCACACTCGGCAAGTTGCTTGAGAATGTCGCGCCAATCGATCCCGGCAACGACGTCGCGATCGAGGGCCTTGCGCTCGACTCGAGATACGTCCAACCTGGTGACGCGTTTTTCGCCTTGCACGGCAGCGCCGGTCACGGCATCGAGCACGCAGCGAGTGCCGTTGCGAAAGGCGCGCGTTGCGTGCTGTGGGAGCCGCCGGCTTCGATGCCGCGTTTGCCGGTACCCACGATTCGCGTGGAGCACCTGCGCCAGCATCTCGGCGCCATCGCCGATCGCTTTTACGGCCAGCCCTCGCGTGCGATGACGGTCACCGGTGTCACCGGCACCAATGGCAAGACTTCGTTCGTGCATCTTCTCGGGCAAGCGCTGCAAGGCGCAGGCACGCGCATTGCGACGATCGGCACGCTGGGCACGGGTTTTCCCGGCGCGTTGCTGGCCGGCGAACGCACGACGCCGGACGTGGTGACCGTGCACGCGCAATTGGCGTCGTTCCTCGACGCGGGCGCACAGCACGTGGCGATGGAAGTGTCGTCGCACGCGCTCGATCAAGGTCGCGTCGACGGCGTGCAGTTCGCGTACGCGGTGTTCACCAATCTGACGCGCGATCACCTCGACTATCACGGCGACATGCAGAGCTACGGAGCCGCCAAGGCGCGCTTGTTCGCAGCGCCCGGCTTGCGTTGCGCGATTATCAACACCGACGACGCGTTTGGGCGCGAATTGATCGCGCGACTGCCGGTCGCGCAGCTGCGTCTGACCTATGGCGTCGATGGTGCGCAGACCGCTGATGTCCAGGCGCGATCGGTTGAACTTGACGCCGCCGGCGTGCGCTTTGATCTCGCGACGCCCTGGGGCACTGCATCGGTTGCGTCGAAACTCATCGGAGCTTTCAACGTTTCCAATATGTTGGCGGTGGCCGCAACGCTGGGAGCGATGGGTTGGCATCTGGCCGACATCGTGCAGTCGCTTACGCACTTGCAGCCTGTGCCGGGGCGCATGGGCAAGCTCGGCGGCGATGGCGTGTTGCCGCTGGTGGTGATCGATTACGCACATACACCGGATGCACTCGAGCAAGCCTTGTCCAGCGTGCGCGCGCACTTGACCGGCAAGCTCCACGTCGTGTTTGGCTGCGGTGGCGAACGCGATGCCGGCAAGCGCGCACTGATGGGTGCGGTGGCGGCAAACGGTGCCGACCGCATTACGATCACCGACGACAATCCGCGCGGTGAGGATGGCGACGCCATCGTTGCAGCGATTCTTGAAGGCCTCGGCGCACCGCGCCTTGCGCTGGTCGAACGCGATCGCGCGTGCGCGATCACCGACGCCGTGCGCGGCGCGGGCGCGGACGATGGCGTGTTGATCGCCGGCAAGGGCCACGAGGCCTATCAGGAAACCGCGGGCGTCAGGCGGCCATTCGACGACACGTCCGTGGCGCGTGCCGCGCTGGAGGCTCGCGCATGATCGAGGCCCGGCTGCGCGACATCCTGACCGCGCTCGACGGTCGCCTGATCGATGAGGACGTTCAATTCCGTGGCGTCTCCATCGACACCCGTACGCTGCAGCCGGGCAACCTGTTCGTCGCATTGCGCGGCGCTCGTGTGGACGCGCATAAGCTTCTGGACGAGGCGCGCGCGCGGGGATCGAGTGCAGCACTGGTGATGCAGCC
>JBKJND010000021.1:0-3414 GCA_046596095.1 Ahniellaceae bacterium
TTTCAGGCAGCGCCGAACGCCTGCGGATGGCCGTTCCCTTCCTTGACATGGTAGGGGTCACAGGTTCGATCCCTGTACCGCCCACCACTTGTTGCGAAGTGGTAACAGTCGGGCAAGTCCTTGTGCGCTTCCTGCCGGCAGTGAAAATGGCGGAAGAGTGAACGTCAGTAGTCTCATGCCTTACCGGGGACATTCTTTCGCGAACCGCGCCCGCGCCGACGACGATGCTACGTCGGCCGCGTGACATCGCGCGAACCGAACATGATTTGAAACTGAAGTTGGCCGCTGATCTCCTGGCGGATTCTCACGGTGGATGTAGGGGTACTCTCGCACTACGTGCACTTGGCATTCTTGGGGGCTGACGACATGTTTCGAACGGTTAAGCGCGCCGTAGCACTGGCAATCGTGGTCATGGGGCTCAGTGCATCGGTTTCGGTGGAGGCTCAAGTTGCTCAGTCTTACCTCACGAACCTTCGCGTCGTTCCCAGCCCGGCGATTGAAGGAACGACAGTGTTTGCGCGATTGCTCCTCGACAGCCAGTGTTTGCTATCAGGCCCTGGTCCGGCGACGGTCACGGTCCAGGGTCAAGTAGTTACGCTGCGGCATGATTTCGCCGGAAGAGGAGGCGTTTGCATAGGCGTTCCTCCTCTACGCAGAGACATCGATATTCCGATCGGGGCGTATTCGGTCGGCGTGTATACGCTTGTCTACGCACCCGTCAACGGCACTTTCGCTTTCCAGACGCAGTCAGTCCAGTTCACCGTGGTAGGTGCGCCGTCCGTCGTTCCCGTACCTACGATGTCCCACTGGAGTCTTCTCGCATTGACGGTCGCGCTGGGTGGAATCGCTCTGGTGCGGCTGCGAATGCCAACCTAATCTCCGCGGGAAAGTGTTCTCGCCGCGCTCGCGACGGCTGCGTTACCACCTCGCGGACCTGAAGCCGTCCAACCGCGTCATTACTCGCGGATGGTCGACTTACCGCCGCGTTCGCGTTGTTGCTCACGGCGACACGCGCATCCGAAAAGCGTCGCATGCGATGATCGTCGAACCTTGCTCTCAGGCGATCTATCCGTGCTGGAGTTCCTCAGTTCGCTTCACGGCGCGGTCGATCGTATAGTCACGGCGAGTGGCGGTCGCATCGTGCTGGCCGCGCCGCTCGGGATTGGCAAACCGCATCGACTCATCAACGCGCTTTACGCGAGAGTCGCGGGTGATCCTGCCAGCTCATTGCAGATCCTCACTGCGCTGTCGCTGACGCCGCCGAAGGCCACGAGCGACCTCGAGCGCCGATTCCTCGATCCTTTTGTGGCACGCCACTTCGGGGATGATTTCGTCTCGCTGGATTATGTCGACGCGATGCGCAAGGACGCATTGCCCGCGAACATCACGGTGGAAGAGTTCTATCTGCAATCCGGCGCACTGCTGGGTTCGAGGACCGCGCAGCGCAGCTACATGAGCGTCAACTACACGCACGTAGCGCGGACGGTTGCCGCGCGCGGAGTCAACGTGCTGGTGCAAAAGGTCGCGCGCGAACCGGACGGTACGCGACTGTCGCTGTCGTGCAATCCCGATCTCACGTTCGATCTGCTGGACGCTTGCGATCGCGTCGGCTTGCCACGCCCGTTGCTGGTGGCGGAAATCGATCCCGGGTTGCCGTGGCTCGACGGGCCCTCTGCGGTAGCGGCCGACTTTTTCGATATTGTGGTGGAACTGCCGGGTCCCGCGCCGCAGCTGTTCGCGCTGCCGCGCCATCCAGTGAGCGACGCAGAGTACGCGATCGGTTTGTACGCAAGCGCGCTGGTGCGGGATGGCGGCACGTTGCAGATCGGCATCGGGGCGCTGAGCGATGCGCTGTGCCATGCGCTGGTGCTGCGGCACACCCGCAATGACGCCTATCGTGCGGTCTTGCGCGCGCTTGCACCCGAGCTGACAACGCGACACTGCGTCGTCTCCAGCGGCGGTCTGGATCCCTTTGCGCAAGGGTTGTATGGCGCCAGCGAGATGGTCAACGATGGGTTTCGGTTGTTGATGGACGCGGGTGTGCTGCGCCGCCGCGTGACCGACGATCTCGGCGTCATGCAACGCTTCGATGCGAGCGTCGAAACCGCCGAAGACAGAGTTCTACTTGAGCGTGAAGGTCGAGTGCTTGACGGCGCGTTCTACCTCGGGTCGAAGGAGTTGTATCGATGGTTGCGCGAGTTGCCAGCTGAAGTTGCACGGACAATCGGCATGACGCGCGTTTCGCACATCAACGAGTTGTACGGCAGCAACGAGGCGCTCGAGCGTCTGCAGCGCCGAGACGCGCGCTTCTTCAATACCTGCATGCTGATGACCGCGCTCGGCGCCGCGGCCTCCGACGCGCTCGACGACGGCCGCGTTGTGTCTGGCGTGGGCGGGCAATACAACTTCGTGGCGATGGCGCACGGACTGCACGACGCGCGTTCGGTGCTCATGTTCCGGGCTATCCGCGATACCGGCTCGGGCACCGAAACGAGCGTGCGCTGGAGCTATGGTCACACCACCATTCCAAGACATCTGCGCGATATCGCGATCACCGAATACGGCATCGCCGACCTGCGCGGCGCCACCGACGAATCCTGCGTCGTGGCGATGCTCGACATCTGCGACGCGCGCTTCGAGCCCGCCCTGCGCGCGCAGGCGATCAAGTCGTTGAAGCTCGCGCCCGGGCATCCGCAATCATCGCGGGCCACGCGCAACAGCCCCGCGGCGATAAGCGCGGCACTTGCGCCGTTTCGGCGCGACGGCACGTTGCCCGAGTATCCCGCCGGTTGCGATTTCACCGAAGCAGAGCAACGGCTGGTACGCGCCCTCGGCTGGCTCAAGGCGCAAACGCGATCACCGCAGGGCAAGGCGCGCGTGCTGCTGCGTGCGGCTTTTTCGCGAGACGGCAACGATCCCCAAGCCCTGGAACGCATGGCGCTGATCGCACCACGCTCGCCCGGTGAGTGGATAAGTGCGCGGCTGCTGGCGCATGCGCTGCATCGCACGGCGACTCGGGCTGTCTGATGGCTGACCGTTGGTTCGCAGCCACCGTGCTCCGCCGCGCGAGCTCATTGGTCCCGCGCCACACTGGCGTCCCATCAGTGAACGGGCGCGCCCATGAGCGATCTATTCGAACTGTCGATGCCCTGGTGGGAATTCTGCCTGCGCGCAGTGGTGGTGTACGCGTTGCTGCTGGTGCTGGTACGGCTGACGGGCAAACGTACCGTGGGTCAATTCACTCCGTTTGACATGATCTTGCTGGTGTTGCTCGGCAGCACCGTGCAGAACTCCTTGCTGGGAGATGACACATCGTTGCTGGGGGGGCTGATCCTGGCGGTGACCCTGGTCGCACTTAACTGGTGCGTCGGTTTCCTGTCTGCCCGCAGCTCGAAGATCGACAGCCTCGTCGAA
>JBKJND010000268.1:0-3616 GCA_046596095.1 Ahniellaceae bacterium
CGCGGTGATCGCGCCGATGCGCGAACGCGGCGGCGCGATCAAGGTCCGTTCGACCGGCATCGGAATGCCTTTTTCCTGCAAGGTCGACACCAGCGCCTCGCCGATACCCAGCTGCGAGAGCGTGGCGGCGACGTCGAGCTTAGGATTCGCCCGGAAGGTTTCAGCGGCGACGCGCACCGCTTTCTGATCGCGCGGCGTAAACGCGCGCAGCGCGTGCTGGATGCGATTGCCGAGCTGGCCAAGAATGTTGTCGGGCACGTCGTCGGGATATTGCGAGCAGAAATACACACCCACGCCCTTGGAGCGGATGATGCGCACGACCTGCTCGACGCGTTGCAGCAGCGCTGGCGGCGCGTCGTCAAACAGCAGATGCGCCTCGTCGAACATGAAGACCAGTTTCGGTTGATCGAGATCGCCGACTTCGGGCAAAGTCTCGAACAACTCCGACAACAGCCACAACAGGAAAGTCGAGTACAGACGGGGCTTGAGGATCAATCGTTCGGCTGCGAGCACATTGATGACGCCGCGACCGTGGGTATCGGTGCGCATCAAGTCTTCGAGCGCCAGCGCAGGCTCGCCAAAGAATTGTTCACCGCCATCGGTTTCGAGACGCAACAACGCGCGCTGGATCGCGCCAATCGATGGCGTGCTCACGAGCCCGTAAGTCGTTGAGATTTCCTTGCGCGAGGCCGCGACAAAACCGAGCACCGAGCGCAGGTCGGCCAGATCGAGCAGCAGCAAACCCTGGTCGTCGGCGAGCTTGAACGTGATATCGAGCACGCCCGCCTGCGTGTCGTTGAGTTCGAGCATGCGTGCGAGCAAGGTCGGTCCGATTTCGCTGACGGTGGCGCGTACCGGATGGCCATTGGTGCCATACAGATCCCAGAACACCACCGGACTCGCGGCGGGCGCGTAGTCGTCGATGCCAATCGCGGCGACGCGCTCGGCGATTTTTGCGTTCGGCACGGCAGCGACGGCAAGCCCCGCGACATCGCCTTTGACGTCGGCCATGAACACCGGCACGCCGAGGCGCGAAAAGCCTTCCGCAAGCACCATCAGCGATACCGTCTTGCCCGTGCCTGTCGCGCCCGCGACCAGGCCGTGACGATTGCCGTACTTCGCGAGCAGGTGAACCTGGGTGTCGCCTTTGCCGATCAGAATGTCGCCCACGTCAACTCCTGCGCTTCGTCGCGCCCGATTCTAGCCGCCGACGCGGCATTCGCTGCCTGCTCTTTTCAAGAACCAAACTTCATTCCACCCCGGGGGGAGAGGGGCTTTGCACTTTGCGCCCTGCATTATTCGACATGACGTTTGCGGCGGGTGTCGCGGGTGGATACCTTGTGGTCATCCAGATAAACGGGAATACCGTGATAAATCACTCGTTGACAACGAAGAAAGCGTTCTGGCTGGCGCTCTTGGCCGGCGCATTGGCCGGGTGCGCGGGCGCGGGCGGCGCGACACGCGATGCGACTGCGGCGCGCACCGACAAACCCGCCACCAGTGCGCTAAATGCCGGGGTCGACGCTGCGGGCGCGCGGTATCGCGCGGCGCTGGCGAAGGTCGCGAAGGGCGATGGCGACGCTGGCCGAACAGAGCTGACCGCCGCTTCGGCCGCGTTGCTCGACGCCGCCACGCTGTGCCAGTCCGATCCGAACTGCGACAGCGCACGCGTCGTCGCGGTTTACGACTCGTTGCTCTCGCGCAGGTTGCAAGGCACCGATGAGGAAGGCTTTGCATCGATCGAGGAGTCGCCGGAGATATCCGGCGAGTCGCCGCTGGTTGCGGACCTGCCTGCGGCCGGTCAGTCGATCACCTTGCTGAAAGGCCGCGACTTGCGTGAGCTGATCGTGCTCAACGAACCGATGAAAGCCGCGCTCAACGAGTGGTTGACGTGGATGCGACCGATGCTCATCGATTCATGGGAAAACTACCAGTACCTGCGCTGGCAGATGTGGCCCGAGTACGAGCGTGCGGGCCTGCCGGAGGCGTTGCTGTTCGCCATTATTGCCAAGGAGTCGGCGGGCAAGGTGCACGCGGTGTCGCGATCCGGCGCTGCGGGACCGCTGCAGTTCATGCCCGCGACCGGGCTCCGGTTTGGACTAAACGGCGCGTCGGGATTCGACACGCGCTTCGATCCGCAGTTGTCGGCGCGCGCCAACGTCGCCTACTTGAACGAGCGTTTCAATGAGCTCAACAACAATCTCGAGATGACACTCGCGGCTTACAACGGCGGTGAGGGCCGGATGGGACGGCTGTATCGCAGCAATCCGAATCGCGGCTTTTACGACCCCGGCGTCTACGCGCAGTTGCCGCCGGAAACGCGCGATTACGTGCCCATGGTGCTGGCGGCTGCGTGGTTGTTCCTGCATCCGCGCGAATACGGTCTTGAGTTTCCACGCGTGGATCGCGGCGAGCCGATCATCGTGGCGCTCGAGCGCCCCGCATCGCTCAACGAACTTGCGATCTGCGTCGGCAACAGTGGCAGTCGCGGCGGCTGGTTTCGCACGCTGCGCAATCTCAATCCGCGCCACGACCCGACCCAGGCACTGGCGCAAGGTACGTCGCTGCGGGTGCCGCCGCAGTTGGCGAAGCTCTATCGCTCGCATTGCCTCAGAGGCGAGCGTGCCCGACTCGCCGGCGAGATCGCGCGAGCGCGCAAGCCTTCGGTGACGGGTTTTACTCCGCGATCGACGCCGCAGATCGGCATCGTCAACAGCGGCGCGCCTGCCGCGAGCAACGCGCCGGCGCAGCGCACGCACACGGTAAGGCGCGGTGAGACGCTTGCAGCTATCGCGCGCAAATACGGCTGTGGCAATGCCAAGGGGCTCGCGCGCGCCAACGGCCTCAAGGCTCCGCGCTTCACCATCCGCCCAGGGCAGCGCATCACCCTCACCGGCTGTTCGTGAACACGCAATGTAGGTCAGGTCGCATGCGACCTGACGCAGATCTCAAGCGTCTGCTGTCAGGTCGCTGCGCGACCTGACCTACACGAGCGCGAGGGTTCTTGTCGCGGCGCGCGTTTGTCAGCGCGCGCGCTCGAGGAACCAGAGGCCGGCGAAAAGTTTGAGGTCGATGCCGAAGCCTTCGGTGCGTTTTTTGAGGAGCCACGATGGGGCTTCGTCTCGGGGCACTTCGTGCACCGTGATGTCCTCGCCGTCAACGCCGCCGCCCGGACCGACTCGACGCAGTCCCCGCGCCAGCACAAACGCGACCATCTCGTTGGACATGCCGGCCGAGGTCGGTCCGCTAAGAATGTGCTCGAAGGAATCGCCGTCGTAGCCTGTTTCCTCGATCAGTTCGCGCCGCGCGGTCGCGATCAGGTCATCGTCCGCCGCCGCTTCATCGTCGCCGATGAGCCCCGCGGGCATCTCGATGGTGCGTGCGTTGATCGGTACCCGGAACTGCTCGACAAAGACCACTTTGCCGTCGGCCGTTTCCGCAATGACGATCACCGCGCCACCGCCGCGATTGGTGCGCTCGGCGTATTCCCACTTGCCGCGGCGATTTATCCTGAGCCATTGGCCCGCGTAGAGGGTTTCGATATCGGACATGGTGCGGGCGTCTCGCTCAGGCAAACAGGTAAAATCCCTGCGCGCATTCTGCCAGCGGAACCCTC
>JBKJND010000282.1:0-11532 GCA_046596095.1 Ahniellaceae bacterium
CTTCTCCTGGCACGCAGACGAGCGCGACAACGCGGCCACCAGTCCATCCAGTGGACCCGCCGAAAGAATCGTGTCCACGTCGGGGAGCGAATCCGTGAACAACTCGCCCACGTGCCAGGAGAAGGAGAAACAGGGGTCAGAGTGCCCTTTCCCCGTTTGCCGGGGAAAGGGCACTCTGACCCCTGTTTCTCGTCGCGACCACGCAATGACCGAAACGTCGCAGGTCGCCAGCAATCGCAGCAGCTCTGCTCCCACGCCGCCGCTGGCGCCGAGCACGAGCACGCGGTCGCTCACGCTGCGACTCCGCGCACGGCGAAGCGCAGCCACAAATAACCGGCAATGGCAGACGCCAGCGACGCGATCAGCACTGCGAGCTGCGCGCTCGCCGCAAGTCCCGGAGCCGCGCTTGCGAACGCGAGATTCTTGATGAAGAGGCTCATCGTGAATCCAATGCCACACAGCAACGCCATGCCGAAAATCTGCGATGTTCCAAGACCCTCGGGCCAGGCCGCGCGGCGCACAGCTCGCGCAAGCGCCGCCGCAAGCATCACACCGACAGGTTTGCCGAACACGAGACCCAGCAGGATCCCGAGCGGCACCGCATCACCGATCTCCCCCCACGCAAATCCGTGCAACGGCAAGCCCGCGTTGGCGAACGCAAACACCGGCAGGATTGCAAACGCGACCCACGGATGCAGTCCGGTTTCGAGGCGCTGCAGCGGCGAGCGCGCGCGGTCGCGGCGGTCGCGCAAAGGAATCGTGAGACCGAGCGCCGCGCCGGCCAGTGTTGCGTGCACGCCCGACTTCGATACCGCAACCCACAACACGACGCCGACGACGAGATACGGCAACAAACTCACGATGCCCGAGCGGTTGAGCACCACCAGAACAAGCAACGCCGCCCCTGCCACAGCGAGCGAGAGCAGCGACAACTGTTCGGTGTAGAACACCGCGATGATGACGATTGCCCCAAGATCGTCCAGCACCGCGATGGCGGTCAACAAAAGCTTCAGCTGCAGAGGCACGCGCGACCCGAGCAGTGTCATGACCCCAAGCGCAAACGCGATATCGGTGGCCGCAGGAATGGCCACGCCTCGCATGCCGGTCGGGTCGCCCCAGTTGAGCGCGGCGTAGATCGACATCGGCACCAGCATGCCGCCGAGCGCGCACACGGTCGGCAGCAGCAGACTGCCCGGTTGTGCGAGCTGGCCCTCGCGCGTCTCGCGCTTGAGTTCGAGCCCGACCAGCAGAAAAAAGATCGCCATCAGACCATCGTTGATCCAGACGACGAGCGACTTTGCGATAACGAAGTCGCCGACGCCAACGCGCAACAGCGTCTCAAGGCTATGTGCGTAGGCCTCTGCCCAAGGCGAGTTCGCGACAATGAGGGCGAGCGCCGCTGCCGCCACCAGCAACAAGCCGGCCGCAGCCTCGAGCCGAAAAAACGCCAAAAGAGCAGCACGCGCGTGCGCCGGAACTTTACGCAGGCGTTTCATGGAAGAGGAAGTGCGATGCATGGCCAGGCGATGTTAGTCGACCTGTTCGACGGAATGCCGCTGCGCATAGACTGCGCGTTCCGCCGCCTTTGAGATCCGCGCATGCGCCTGCCGACGATTGCATTGCTGGCGAGTCTGGCGTTGAGCGCCGTGGCACTCGCGTTGGAACCGCCGGCGAAGATCGAGCGGATCGTGGCCGGCACGCGGACGACGGAAGGCATTCCTCCGCTGTCGGCGGAACTTTCGGAGCGGCTGGCGCGATACCAGAATACCCGCGGCGCCAGCTTTGCGGGCTGGCTCGATGACGGCGGGCTGCTCATCACCACGCGCTTTGGCGAGACCGATCAGGCGCATCGCGTGATGAAGCCGTTCGGCATGCGCGAGCAGCTCACGTTTTTCAACGAGCCATTGATGGGGGCGCAAGCCACGCCGGCCGGAGGGTCGGAAGGCTTCGTGTTCGGCAAGGACGTGGGTGGTTCGGAATTCTGGCAACTGTATTTCTTCGATCTGGCTTCGCGCGAGATCGAACTTCTCACTGACGGCAAACGATCGCGCAATGAGCGGGCCGTGCTCGCACGCGACGGCAAGTCGCTGGCGTACACCAGTACCGCACGCAACGGCAGCGATGGCGACATCTGGTTGCGCAGTCTCACGGTAGGCGCACCGCGCCTGCTCGCGTCACCCGGCGGCACCTGGTATCCGCTCGATTTCTCGCCGGACGGCAAGCAGCTTCTGGTCGCGCAATACGTTTCAGTCGAGGACGTGCGCCCCGGCGTGATCGACGTTGCGACCGGCAAGCTCGAGCGCTTTCCCGTCGACGGCGGCAAGGCTGGCTTCGGCGCCTTCAAGTTCGCGCCCGATGGTCAGGCCGTGTATTTCATTTCGGACGAGGAGAGCGAATTCCGCACGCTGCGCCACCACATTCCGGCGGCGGGCACGCCGCCAACAGTGTTGACGCAGGCCACTCCATGGGACGTTGAGGACTTCAAAATTGCCGCCGACGGCAAGCATCTGGCGTACACCAGCAATCAGGATGGGATCGGCAAGTTGTCGGTGCTGCACCTGCCGGGGCACGAGTCGGTAGCGCTGCCCGAGTTGCCGCTCGGGGTGCTCGGAAACTTTGAATTTTCGCCCGACGGCAAGCGTGTAGCGATCACCCTCAACACCGCGACCTCGCCCAGCGATGTGTATGTCGTCGACCTTGCAAGCCGCGCGCTTGTGCGCTGGACGCAGAGCGAAGTGGGCGGTCTCGATGCTTCCGCGTTTGTGGCGCCAACGCTGATCCGCTATCCGACTTTTGACGCGGTTGATGGCAAGCCGCGCACGATCCCGGCTCTTTACTACCGCCCGCAGCGCGCGGTCGACAACGTGAAATTTCCGGTCGTGATCCAGATTCACGGTGGTCCGGAAGTTCAGGCTCGGCCGACCTTTGATCCCGCCGCACAGTTTCTCGCGAACGACCTCGGCGTTGCGGTACTGGTGCCGAACGTGCGCGGCTCGACGGGCTACGGCAAACGTTACCTCTCGCTCGACAACGCACTCAAGCGCGAGGATTCGGTCAAGGACATCGGTGCCCTGCTCGACTGGATCGCACAGCAGCCAGGCCTCGATGCGAGTCGTGTCGGCGTTTACGGCGGCAGCTACGGCGGCTACATGGTGCTCGCGTCGATGGTGCATTACGGCGATCGTTTACGTGCGGGAGTCGAGATCGTCGGCATCTCGGACTTCCGCACGTTCCTCGCCAACACCGAGAGCTATCGTCGCGATCTCAGGCGCTCCGAATACGGCGACGAGCGCGATCCCGCGATCGTTGCGCACTTTGCGAAAATCGCACCGCTGACGCGCGCGGGCGAAATCCGCAAGCCGCTGTTCGTGGCGCAAGGTGCCAACGATCCGCGCGTGCCCGCGTCGGAAGCGGCGCAAATCGTGAAAGCGGTGCGCGCCAATGGCACCGAGGTCTGGTATCTCGAACAAAGCGACGAAGGCCACGGCTTCCGCAAGAAAGCCAATCGCGACTATTTCAACACCGCCACCATGGCGTTCTGGTTGCGCCACCTCGTCGAACCGTTTAAGGACTGATCGAGCCGCGTCGCGATCTGCTACTACCCCTCCCCAGCCCTCCCCTGCCTCCGCAGGGGAGGGGGCCGCAATCGCGCAACTCCCTCCCCTGCGAAGGCAGGGGAGGGCTGGGGAGGGGTTCGCTTCTGCGTCACGTCGCCTCGAATTCAAATCGCTCACCGCATCGCGATCCTGGCGAAGCAGGAACAGAGCGGTGTTTCAGCGGAGCGCGGGGCGGGTGCGCGATACTCGCGGGATGCAGGAACAGAGTCGGTACGGTGCACGATGGCGCAATTTGCGGGCGATGCTGCGCAGCCCGCTTGCGGGCGCGACTGCGTCTGCGCTCACCGAAAGCGATGAACTGCCGCTGCGCGCACAGCCCTTCAGTGCGGAGGAAATGGAGCAGCTTGGCGGTCGTCTGGCGCGTACGCATCGACTGAGCGCGACGCGCGGGCCGGATCTGCTGTTGGCGCGGCTGCGCGACAACCAGCGTGTGCTCGGCGACAACTGCGCGCGGCTCGCCACCGCGGTGCGCGCGCAGCGACGGCTCACGCCGGCCGGCGAATGGCTGCTCGACAACGCTCACTTGATCGAAGAACAGATGCGCACGGCGCGGCGGCATTTGCCGCGCGACTACAGCCGCGAATTGCCACGCCTTGCTGCGGGTGCGTCGATCGGCCTGCCGCGTGTTTACGATCTGGCGCTCGAAGCCATCTCGCACGGCGACGGTCGCGTCGATGCGGAAAGCCTCAATCGATTCGTGGCGGCGTACCAGTCCGTGGTGTCGCTCAAGCTCGGCGAGCTGTGGGCGATTCCGATCATGCTACGGCTTGCACTCATCGAGAATCTGCGTCGGGTCAGCGCGCGCGTGGCGCAAGACCGCGTCGAGCGCGACATCGCCGACGACTGGGCGGATCGCATGATCGCGATCGCTGAAGCCGATCCGAAAAATCTGGTGCTCGAAATCGCCGACATGGCGCGTTCGAATCCGCCGCAATCCAGTTCCTTCGTCGCGGAAATTGCGCGTCGCCTGCAAGGGCAGAGCTCGGTGCTCGCGACGCCACTGAGCTGGATAGAACAATGGCTGGCGGATGAGGGCCAGAGCATCGAACAGATGGTGCAGGGCGAGAACCAGCAGCAGGCCGCCGATCAGGTTTCGATCAGCAACAGCATTGGGAGTTTGCGGTTTCTGTCCATGATGGACTGGCGCGTGTTCGTGGAAGCGCAAAGCCAGGTCGAGCGCACGCTTGAGCAGGACCCCGCCGGCGCATACGCCCGGATGGACTTTGCCACCCGCGACTCGTATCGGCATGCGGTTGAGGCGCTGGCGAAGCGCAGCCGGAAGTCGGAATCTGAAGTGGCGATCGAAGCGCTGACGCTGGCGCGCGCCGGCTTCGATGTCGACATGCCAGCAGTGACGACCCATATCGGCTATTACCTCGTCGACGAGGGTCGGCGCGAATTGGAAAGTCAACTCGGCGTGCGCGACTCGTTCCGGATCCGCAATGCGCAGGGCCGCGTGCCGCTCGGAATTTTCCTCCTCCCTGTCGCGTTGCTGACGATCGCGCTGGTCGCTGCGTTGCTCTGGCAGGTGCCGTTGCGTGTGCCACATGTGGCGTGGTGGGCAGTCGCGGCCGTGCTCGCGACGCTTGCCTTCAGCGAGACCGCAATTACTCTGACCAACTGGCTCGCGACGCGGGTTGCACGACCAGGCGCGTTGCCGCGCATGCACTACGCGCGCGGCATTGCGGCGGAATCGCGCACGCTGGTGGTCGTCCCGACGATGCTCTCGAGCGTCGAGTCCATCGCCGATCTCGTCGAGCTGCTGGAGGTGCGCTTCCTGGCCAACCGCGACGCGCACCTGCATTTCGCGCTGCTCACCGATTATCTCGACGCCGCGCAGGAGCACGCTCCCGGCGACGCCGCATTGCTCGCGTTTGTGCAGAGCTCGATCGAGGCCCTCAACGACAAATATCCCGCCAGTAGCGCCGGTACAAACTTCTATTTGTTTCATCGGCCTCGGCGATTCAACCCGCGACAAGGTTCGTGGATGGGCTTCGAGCGCAAACGCGGCAAGCTCGCGGAGCTCAACGCGGTGTTGCGGGATGGCGAGGGCGCGCGCGCGCGCTTCGAACGCATTGTCGGAAATGTCGAAACGCTCGCGGACGTGGCATACGTCATCACGCTCGACAGCGATACGCAGCTGCCGCGCGATTCCGCGCGCGAGTTTGTCGCAACGCTGGCGCATCCACTCAACCGTCCGCAGTTCGATCGACGCGGTCACAGCCAGTGCGTCACGCGGGGCTACTCGATCCTGCAACCGCGTGTCGGCGTCAGCCTCGCAGGTGGGCCACGCACCCGCTACGCCGAACTCTATGGCAGCGAGCCGGGCATCGATCCCTACACGCGCGCGGTCTCGGACGTATATCAGGACTTGTTCGACGAAGGCTCTTTCGTCGGCAAGGGTATCTACGCCGTCGACGCGTTCGAGCAGGCGCTCGCGGGACGCTTCCCTGAAAACGCGGTGCTAAGCCACGATCTCCTCGAAGGCTGCTTCGCGCGCGCGGGACTGGTCAGCGACGTGCAGTTGTACGAAGACTATCCATCGAGCTACGCGCTTGACGTCAATCGGCGACATCGATGGGTCCGCGGCGACTGGCAATTGCTGCCGTGGTTGCTGCCCCGCGTTCCGCGCGAAAACGGCAGCTGGTCGCGCAATCCACTCAGTGCACTGTCGCGCTGGAAACTCTTCGACAATCTGCGCCGCAGCCTGGTCGCACCCGCCACCATTGCGCTGTTGTTGCTGGGATGGGCGCTGGCCGCGCAGCCGGGCGTGTGGACGCTCATGGTGCTGGCGACGCTGCTGCTGCAACCGGTGCTCGCGGCGTTCGTCGAGTTGCTCTCGAAGCCGAAGGAGATGCCATTTACCGCGCATCTCTCGTTGTGGTGGAACAACACGAGCGCCGCGGCGCATCGATGGGTACTGGCGATTGCATGCATGCCGTTCGAAGCGGCTTTCAGTCTGGATGCGATTGCCCGAACCCTGTGGCGCCTGCTCGTCAGTCGCCGACGGTTGCTCGAATGGCAGCCCTCGAGCGAAGCGCAACGCAGCGTGGCGCGCACGTTCGGAGCGCTGGCTCGGCGCATGGCAAGCGCTCCGATCGTTGCGCTGCTCACCGCAGCGGCGCTGGCGCTGCTTCGACCGGGCGCGCTGCCGGTCGCCACGCCGCTGCTGTTGTTGTGGACGCTTGGACCGTGGCTCATGTGGAGGATCAGCTGCAGCGTGCCGCGGCAATCCACCGAGCTGCGCGCCGGCGAGGCGGCGTTTCTGCGCAGGCTGGCGCGGCGCACCTGGTATTTTTTCGAGACCTGGGTCGACGCCGACAACCACCATCTGCCGCCCGACAACGTTCAGCACCGTCCGCAGACCAAGGTCGCGCATCGCACGTCGCCCACCAACATTGGCCTGTCGCTGCTCGCGAATCTTGCCGCGCACGATTTTGGTTACCTGACCACGCGCGAGCTGCTGGCGCGCACGACCGCGACGCTGGACACGCTCGACAGGCTGCCGCGCCATCGCGGCCACTTCTTCAACTGGTACGACACGCAAGCACTGACGCCGCTGGTGCCGGAATACGTGTCCACAGTCGACAGCGGCAACCTGGCCGGGCATCTGCTGACCTTGCGCCAGGGCCTGCTCGAGCTGCTTCCGCATGCGACGAGCGACGGGCGTGTTCTGCGCGGACTCGCGGATACGGTCGATGTGTTGATCGAAAGCGCAGGCGGCGCGGTCGGCAGCGAGCCGCGAAAGTTTGCAGCGGATGTGCACGCACTGACCCTGCAACGACCGCCAACGGCGGCTGCACTGGGCGAGGAACTTGCGGCGCTTCGAAAGCAACTGCCGAAAATCGTGGCCGAGCTCGCAGGGTCGAGCGAGGACACCGGTGATTGGCTGGTGGCCTTGCGTCGCGGTCTCGAAGCCGCGCAAGGCGAAATCGCGGAGGTGGCGCAAGCCGAAGCGGACGGGTCTCTGGAAACGCATCTCCTCGCGCAACGGGCGCAGATCGAACGCCTCGCCGAACGCATCCAGGTTTTCGCGCAGATGGACTTCGAGTTTCTCTACGACCCGGCGCGACACCTCCTGGCCATTGGTTACCACGTCGCGGAACGTCGTCTCGACAACGGTTGCTACGACCTGCTCGCCTCGGAAGCACGGCTCGCGAGCTTTGTCGCCATCGCGCAAGGCCAGTTGCCGCAGGAGTCGTGGTTCGCGCTGAGCCGTCTGCTCAACGGCAGCGACGGCCCGCCGGTGCTGCTGTCGTGGAGCGGCTCGATGTTCGAATACCTCATGCCGCAACTGGTGATGCCGAGCTATCCCGGCACGCTGCTCGACGAGTCCGCGCGCGCCGCAGTGGAACGGCAGATCGCGTATGCCAATCGGCGTGGCGTCGCGTGGGGCATTTCCGAGTCGGGCTACAACACTGTCGATGCGCAGATGAACTATCAGTACCGCGCGTTTGGTGTGCCGAGTCTCGGTCTGCAACGCGGACTTGCGCAGGAACTGGTGATCGCGCCGTACGCGTCGATGCTGGCGGTGATGGTCGATCCCACCGCGGCCTGCGCCAATCTCGAACGACTCGTGGCCGAAGGCGTCGGCGGGCGCTTCGGACTGTTCGAGGCCGTCGATCACACGCCCGCGCGCCTGCCGCCCGGCGACGCGCGCGCCATCGTGTACTCGCACATGGCGCATCACCAGGGGATGGGTCTGCTGGCGCTGGCGTATGCGCTGCTGGACCAGCCGATGCAGCGCCGCTTCACTGCCGACCCCGGGTTGCAGGCGACGTTGTTATTGCTGCAGGAACGCATCCCGCGCACCGCGGCGTTTCATTCGCACGCGTCCGAGTTGCCCGGCGCGGACGTGGTTCCCGATCAGGTCGAGACGCGGCTGCGCGTATTCCACAGCGCCGATGCAGGCCTGCCTGCCGTGCAGATGCTGTCGAACGGGCGGTATCACGTGATGGTGACCAGCGCCGGCGGCGGCTACAGCCGGCTGCGCGAAATGGCCATCACGCGCTGGCGCGAGGATGCCACGCGGGATCACTGGGGGAATAGTTGCTACCTGCGCGATGCGAATACCGGCAACTATTGGTCAACCTCCCTGCAACCGACCGGAATCGCGGTCGAGAACTATGAGGCGATCTTTTCCGACGCCAAGGCCGAGTTTCGCGGTCGCCGTGAAAATTACGACACCCATCTCGAGATCGCGGTGTCGCCCGAACACGACATCGAGCTGCGTCGCCTGCGCATCACCAATCGTGCGCGCACGCGCCGCACCATCGAGGTCACCACCTACGCCGAGGTGGTGCTGGCGCCAGCGATTGCCGATGAACTGCATCCTGCCTTCAGCAACCTGTTCGTGCAGACGATGCTGGTGCCGGACAAGCAGGCGATCGTTTGCACGCGGCGCGCGCGCGCCAGCGACGAAGCGCCGCACTGGATGCTGCATCTGATAGCGGTGCATGACGCCGACATCGAGGAGATTTCGTACGAGACGGATCGCGCGCGTTTCATCGGGCGCGGCAATACGCTGGCGACGCCAGCGGCGCTGATGGATGCTGCGTCGCTACTCAGCAACGCGCAAGGCTCGGTGCTGGATCCCGTCGTCGCGATCCGGTGCCGCATCTCGCTCGCGCCCGAACAAACCGTCACGCTCGACATGGTGACTGGCGTCAGCGAAGACGCGGTCGGTTGCCATGGCCTCATCGACAAGTACCGCGACCGTAGACTCGCCGACCGCGTATTCGATCTCGCCTGGACGCATAGTCAGGTCGTGCGGCGGCAGCTCAACGCCTCGCAGGCCGACGCGCAACTGTACGAGCGACTCGCGGGACTGGTGATTTACTCGAACCCCGCGATGCGCGCGGAAAAAAGTCTGCAGCTGCTCAATCGCCGCGGCCAGCCGGGGCTTTGGGCGCACGCGATTTCCGGCGATTTTCCCATCGTTCTGCTCAAGATCGCCGACACCGCGCATATTGATCTGGTGCGGCAGCTGGTGCAGGCGCACGCGTACTGGCGCCTCAAGGGTCTTGCGGTCGATCTCGTGATCTGGAACGAAGACCAGGCCGGCTATCGGCAGCAGCTTAACGACCAGATCATGGGACTCATCGCCGCCGGACTCGAAGCCCACGTGGTTGATCGTCCCGGCGGTATTTTCGTGCGGCCGGTGCATCAGATGTCGAACGAGGATCGCATCCTGTTGCAGGTCGCGGCCCGCGTCATCGTCAGCGATGCACGCGGCAGTCTGGCCGATCAACTCAACCGGCGGCGGCCGGCCGATCCCGCTTTGCCGCGCCCTTCGACACCACTGCGCGAGGACGCGCTGCTCGCGCTGCGCAACGCGGCGCCCAGGCAAACGTCGGAACTCGCGCTTGCACCACTCAAGCTCACGTTCGACAACGGCCTCGGCGGTTTCTCGGAGGACGGCCGCGAGTACGTAATTACGACTTCAAATGCTACCCGCACCCCCGCCCCGTGGTGCAACGTATTGGCGAATCCCGATTTCGGTACCGTGCTCAGCGAGAGTGCGCTCGGTTACACGTGGTGCGAAAACGCGCACGAGTATCGACTGACGCCCTGGCTCGACGATCCGGTCATCGATCAGGGCGGCGAAGCGTTTTATCTGCGCGACGAAGAGAGCGGCCGCTTGTGGTCGCCCACCGCGCTGCCTTGTCGCGGCAGCGGCGAATACCGCACTCGCCATGGCTTTGGCTACAGCGTGTTCGAGCACATCGAGGACGGCGTCGAGAGCGAGCTCACGGTGTTCGTCGCGGTCGACGCGCCGGTCAAATTTTCAGTGCTGAAATTGCGCAACCGCTCCAACCGACCGCGGCGACTGTCGACGGTCGGCTACGTCGAGTGGGTGCTGGGTGACCTGCGCGCAAAAACGCAGGCGCACGTGGTCACCGAGCTCGATCCCGAGTGCGGCGCCGTTTACGCCCGCAATGCCTACAACATGGAGTTCGAGGGCCGCGTCGGATTTTTCGATGTCGACTCGGCGATTGATGCGCGTAGTGTCACTTGCGACCGCAGCGAGTTCATCGGCCGCCACGGCAGCCTCGGCAATCCCGCCGCGATGGGGCGCGTCAAACTTTCCGGTCGGGTCGGCGCCGGGTTCGACGCGTGCGCCGCGTTCGGCGTCACGTTTGAACTGGCCCCGGACGAAACGCGCGAAGTCACGTTCCGTCTCGGCAGTGGGCGTAACGCCGGCGACGCCGCGCGGATCGCGCGGAGCATGCGCGGTCGCGAAGTTGCACGTCAGGCGTTGGCCGCCGTGCGCACGTTCTGGGGCGAGGCGCTCGGCAAGGTGCAGGTGCATACGCCCGAACCTGCGGTGGATCTGCTCGCCAACGGCTGGCTCATGTACCAGACGATCGCGTGCCGTTTCATGGCGCGCAGCGGTTATTACCAGTCGGGCGGCGCCTACGGTTTTCGCGATCAGTTGCAGGACGCGATGGCGATGCTGCATGCCGACCCGGCGCGTGTGCGCGCGCATCTGCTGCTGTGCGCCGCGCATCAGTTCGTCGAGGGCGACGTGCAGCACTGGTGGCACCCGCCGCAGGATCGCGGTGTGCGCACGCGTTGCTCGGACGATTTCCTGTGGTTGCCTCTGGCGGCAAGCCGCTACGCGTCCATCACGGGCGATCTTGCAGTGTTCGACGAACGCGTGCGCTACATCGAAGGCCGCGCGCTCAACTTCGAGGAAGAGTCCTACTACGACCAGCCGGTACGCTCGAGCTTGAGCGAAACGCTCTATCAGCACTGCCAGCGCGCGCTCGAGCGGGGTGTGACGCTGCTCGGTGCCCGTGGCTTGCCGCTGATGGCAAGCGGCGACTGGAACGATGGCATGAACCGTGTCGGCATCGAAGGCCGAGGCGAGAGCGTTTGGCTCGGATTCTTCCTGTACGACGTACTGGGTCGC
>JBKJND010000345.1:0-4126 GCA_046596095.1 Ahniellaceae bacterium
ACCGCGACCACCGCGACGCCGGCGTTTGCGCGGAGCTGCGGAATCGTCGTCGGCATGGTCGTGCGCCTCCGCTTCGCGGCGTAGCGCCATGTCCACCGAAGCCGGCTTGCCTTCGACATCGCGCCAGAAGGCGAACAGCGTCGCCGCCTCCGGCTCGAAGTCGGCGCGCAACGCGAGAAAATCGTACGCCGCTCGAAAGCGCGGATGCTCAAGCAATCGCACCACGCGCTTGCGTTGCAGATGTTCAAAGCGCGACTGCAACTGCCAGATCTCGAGCATGGGCGTGCTGATGCGCCGCGGCAGCGCCGCACGCCGCACCTGCTCGATCATCACTTCGTCGGCAGCGATGCCCCACGCAACCTGGGTTTCATGGCCTGCGGCGAGCGATGCCTGAAAGCGCGGCACCACGGCGGGCCACAGCAACGCCGCAAACAGGAACGCGGGGCTGACCGAACGATCCTCACGCACGCGGCGGTCGGTCTGGGCAAGCGCCGCATCGAGCAAACGCCTGAGATGATCCTGGCCCGGCGCGCGCAGCGCTTTGGCGGTCGCGGGCAACACAGCGTCGAGCAAGCCGAAGCGAACTAGCGCCGCAACGCTCGCCTCTGCATGGCCTCCGAGCAGGAGTTTCAGCGATTCGTCGAACAATCGCGCCGGCGACGCATCATCAAGCAAGGCAGCAAGCCGCGGTATCGGTGCCGCAGTCGCAGCCTCGATCTCGAAGTTGAGTTTGGTCGCGAGCCGCACCGCGCGCAGCATGCGTACCGGGTCCTCGCGGTAACGCTCCTCTGGATCGCCGATCAGTCTGAGCAGGCGTTTCTCGACATCGGAGTAACCACCCACGAAATCGCGTACCGAAAAATCCTCGATCGCGTAGTACAGGGCGTTGGCGGTGAAATCGCGCCTCTCGGCATCTTCTTCAATGCTGCCGTAAACGTTGTCGCGAACGATGCGGCCATCGATCATCGCGCGGTCGCCGCTGCCGTCGTCGCCACCGGCGCGAAACGTTGCGACCTCGATGATTTCGGGCCCGAAAATCACGTGCGCCAACCGGAACCGGCGCCCGATCAACCGGCAATTGCGGAACAGTTGCCGCACCTGTTCGGGCCGCGCATCCGTGGCGACGTCGAAGTCCTTGGGCTGGATGCCTACCAACAGATCGCGTACCGCGCCGCCGACCAGATACCCGGCGAAACCCGCGTCGCGCAGCTTGTAGAGCACCCGCAGCGCATTCGGGCTGATCGCCTTGCGCGATATCGGATGCTGCGCGCGAGGCACGATCAATGCGGCCGTCGGAAGCAACTTCGAAGCGGCCGCGCGTGGAGCGCGCGCCGCTTTCGCGGAAACAACTGGCGGCGGCACGGCGAACGGTTCGCCGGAACGTAGTCTGCGCAATATCGGTAGTCGGCTACCGAGCCAATCCCACGGCATTCGTGTTGTGCTCCCAGGCAATGGACCTATACTACGCGCCTCGTTTTGCGCCGTTCAACAAAACTCCGAACAATTTGTCACAACATCTTGCGGAGAAATCGCGGTGCGGGATGGAAATCGTCAGCAAGCCCCGCTCCCTTCGTCTAGCGGCCCAGGACACCGCCCTCTCAAGGCGGGAACACGAGTTCGAACCTCGTAGGGAGCACCACTGGGAAGCTCTGATCAAGCCATCCTGGCTTGCCAGAGCGACGCCGAGTCCGGTACAGGCCCGGGCTCGGCTGACGCAAATCAATCGCTTGCGCGATGGATTTGCGGCGGCGCATCCTTGCACCGCATTTCTCGCCTACCTTGGTCGTACGCAACGATGCCTTTCGTCGTCACTGAAAACTGCATCAAGTGCAAATACACCGACTGCGTGGAGGTCTGTCCGGTCGATTGTTTTCACGAAGGACCGAATTTCCTGGTGATCGATCCGGAAGAATGCATCGACTGCACGTTGTGCGAACCCGAATGCCCCGTCAATGCGATTTACCCCGAAGACGATGTTCCAGCAGGCCAGGAGCCGCTCATCGCGCTCAACGCCGAGCTGTCAAAGCTCTGGCCGGTGATCACGGTGCGCAAGGAAGGACCTGACGACGCCAAAGAGTGGGAAAACGTACCGGACAAGCTTCAGTTCCTCGAACGCTGAGCAGCGCGCAACCGCGCGCTTGCCCCTTTGTCGTGTTATCGAAGCGCCTGGCGAATCGCGACCAGAATACGGCGCGCGGCCGCATCGTCGGTACCCCGCGCGTCCTGCACCGCGACAGCGCTGCCACCCCCACTCGCTGCAAGCACGCTGACGGTCCGCGTCGCGCCCTTGCGATCGATCCGATCGCGTCCAGTCAGGCGCGACCACCAGCTGCTGCTGCGAGCCTGCGCGACCACGGTGGACACCTTGAAGGTTCGGTTGCTCGACTGAGCGCCGCTCACGGTGAAGCCACTGGTGCCGCGCAACGCCAACTCGACCTTTGCATACGCCGCATCGGGCGCCAGCGCGCTCGCCACCGGCACGATGGGCTCGTTATTGAGTGCGACCGCAGGCGGTGCGTCGGAAACTTCGGTCTCGTTCTTGCCGTTCGAGGTCTCGGGAATAGTCAATGCCGCCGTGTCGCGAGGCGTCTCGAGTCCTTCCGGAATCGTCAGCGGTTTGCCGGCGCGCGCATCGAGGTAGTCCTCGCGCTCGCGCGACTTCATCCAGCCGCAACTCATCAGCATTGTCGTCAAAATCAAGAGCGCCAACAGGCGTCGAAACAGTCGCATCGTGGCCGCGATCCGGAAAAATGGAAGCGGCGACTATAGCAGCGCGGCAATGGAGGCCTGCGGGGCGACTATTGTCCCTCGAGCTTGATGATCCGAGCGAGCGCGCGTTCGGCCTCGCCGCGCCGGCTCTCGCTCAGCGTCAGCAAGGGCAGCCGCAATGCCGGGCCGATCAGACCCATGCGATGCAGCAACCATTTAACCGGGATCGGATTGGATTCGCAGTTTAGAAACTCGTTGAGTTCGAAAAGGCTTGCATCGATCTCCGCTGCACGCGCGACAGCGCCGGAATGTGCCGCCGTGCAAAGCGCCTTGAACGCGCGCGGGCAGACGTTGGCCGCCACCGAAATGACGCCGTCCGCGCCGGCTTGCATGGCGCGCAATGCAGTCGGATCGTCGCCGGACAACACTGCAAAGGCGGGTCCGCGCAATGCCAGCAGCGCCTGCATGCGTTCGGGCTCGTTGCGGGCCTCCTTGATCGCCACGATGCGCGGATGATCCACCAGCTCGGCAACCGTCCCGGGTAACAGATCGCAACCAGTGCGGCTGGGGACGTTGTAGAGAATGATCGGAAGTTCGCCGGCATCTGCAAGCGTTCGATAGTGCGCGATCAGCCCCTGCTGGGTCGGGCGCACGTAAGCCGGGGTGACGACAAGTGCGCCATCGACTTGCGCGTCGGCGGCGATCCGGTTCAGGCGCAGCGCGCGTTGCGTGCTCGATGCACCGCAACCCGCGATGACCTTGAACCGGCCCTGCACGTAGTCGACCGTAGCCGCGAACAGCGTGGCCAGTTCCGATTCCTCGAGGGCGCCCGATTCGCCCGTCGAGCCGCCGACCACGACTCCGTCGGTCGCAGCGGCGAGATGCAAGTCGAGCAAACGCCGCCAGCCCGCAAAGTCTATGTCGCCGGCCGCGTCGAACGGCGTCGCAAGTGCACAAATACTGCCGCTGAATCGCATGCGTTGGACCCTAGTTCGACAGCACAACAGGTTAGTCGCGACGGTCAAGCCAAGTCCATGACGGAATTCGGCGCTTTGCGGGATCGATCGCGCTTGTGGCGCCATTGGGCGGCCAGTAAGCTGCACACTGCTCGCGGACGACCCGCCGCCGGGGGTTAGCAACGATCGTGCCGCGCCAGAACAACAACGAGAACTACGTCCTCATCACCGCCGTTGCCAAGGATTCCCAGCCCCTGTTGCTGCCGCTGACGCGGCGCATCCGCGACTGCGGTTGCAACGTGCTGGAATCGCGATTGTCGTGCCTGGGTCGCGACGTCGTGATTGCCTGCCTCGTGGTCGGATCGTGGGACGCAATCGCCAAACTCGAATCGGGATTGCCGCGCCTGCATCGCGAAGACGGCGTGCAGGCCACGCTGCAACGCACCGAGGCCCGTGCGAAT